>CAIVNT010000506.1 GCA_903907305.1 uncultured Ignavibacteriota bacterium | reverse complement strand
GGAAGTCATTAACACCGTTCTTTCCTTTAGAAATACATTCGCTTCGATCGCTCCCCGCAGACTGTTTTCTCCTTCCTTGAAATGCGTCCATCCTCTGTGATGGATCGGCACGATCGCATTCGGCTTCAACACTTCCGCGGCTTTGAGCAGACCGCTGCTGTTCATGGTATATTCGCCGAACCCGGAGAGATACCGAAATTGCGCGGAGCCGACATGGAAAATGCCGATGTTGACCGTGAACCGCGAAGCGATCTGACGGATGCCTTCGAAAAAGACGGTGTCCCCGGAAATGTAGATGACGCCGTTCTGTTGTCCTTTGAACTCGATAACGAAGCCTGTCGTTTTCCCTGAAAAGAATTCCGGCAGCCACCATGGATGATGCTGAGCAGGGACAGCAGTGATTCGGAGCCCGGGGAGTTTTTCTGTTTCAATCACGGCGGATTCCCAGTTGTCGAGCCCCGTAGCATTCGGCAGATGCGCAGCGGAATATTTCGTTGTGATTACATGAGGCACAGTAAGGGAGAACGCTCTCCCGGCGTGATCGAAATTATCTTTATGCTGGTGATGACTCAACAGCACAAGATCAACGGAAGTAAGATCTATACCGTTCAATGCAGGATCATCCGTCTTTGCGGAGACCGCGCCGAAACCGTGATGATACAGCTTTCCTGCACGGTCCAGCGTCGGATCGGTGAGTATCCTGTATCCGCCGATCTCCAGCAGGATGCAGGCAGTGTCGATATGGGTAATGGCAATCGAATGCATTAAAAAATATTATTCTATCTGCTCTCATGCCTGCGCCAATGATGTCGCGATGCGACGGCGAACAGGCGTATCCTCTGTAGAGATCGTTTGTAATCAATGTCATTCAGTTACTGCGGATAAATCCGCATTCTCACCGCGGATTCTTCCGATACTCTCCCGGCGATCTTCCAATCATCTGCTTGAAATCTTTGATGAAGTGTGCCTGATCGAAATATCCCAACTGTAATGCCATCTGAGTCCAATCCGCATCGGGGCCGCTGTTCACGGCATCGACCGCTTCGAACAGTCTGTAACGCTTGATGATCCACTTTGGCGGTACGCCGACATAGTCGTTGAACAAACGCTGCAGTGTTCTCACACCAATATTAAATCGTTCGGATATATCCTCGACCTTCATGATTTGTTTATTCTTCATCACCTCTTCAACAATGCAGTTGATCAGTGCGATCTGGTCATCCGGTTCCGGCAGCCGTGCGGCAAGGAATTGTTCTGCACATGCGACCTTCTCACCATCATTCGTCAATGACAGCATCATTTCTTCATATGCGGTCCCGTCAGGACCGAACAGTTCATGCAGCGGCATGATCGTGTCCGTCAATTCTGCCACCGAAGCGCCGAAGAGAGGACGGAAAGCACCCGGTTTAAATTTAATGCCGAAGACCCAGCCGGTCCCTTCCAGCGTGCGGATGAATTTTCTGCTCACCACACCGAACACGCCGGACCTATTCCGTTCCACCACAAGATGGATGGACGGATGAGGGAGATTCTCTCTCTGCTGCGGTTCTGGTACACTCCACTGGATGCTCCAGTAATGCTCCACAAAGAAACGGAGTTGTTCCGTGGAAGGAGTATACCGGGCAAAGGTCCCGAAATCATTCACCGGAGCAGAGTGAAGGATACCTCTCGGTGCGCTTGTCTCTTGTTTGATCATACTGCATAAATACGGAATATTTCACCGATACAACAATGTTTTCTGCAGCATGTCGCATTTTTACAATACCATGCGGCGGAGGTATTGTATATTTCACTAAAAAGAAAGGAAACAGTATGCTGAAAGACCTTACGCTCAAGAAACAGATCACCGTCAACGCCTCCGCTGATGCAGTCTGGGATGTGCTGGTGAATCCCTCCAAGATCAAACAGTATCTTTTCGGGACGAAAACGGTCTCCGATTGGATGGAGGGAAGCGAGATCAAATTTACTGGTGAATGGGATGGGAAGACATATACGGATAAGGGGACGATCCTGGTGCTGCGGAAGAATTCGGTCTTTCACTATTCCTATTACAGTTCGTTCTCTCCGCTGCCCGATCTGCCGGAGAATTATTCCACCATCAAATTCACGCTGATACCCTCCGGGAGCACGACCGTATTGCAATTGGAACAATTGGGATTCCCCGATGAGAATGCACTTTCGCATTCCGATTCGAATTGGGACTCCATAGCCGCGCAGATGAAACAAATCGCGGAGACCAACAATTAGTGCCTTTTCTATTAAGCAGTCTTGTATTTCCTGACCATGCTTCGGCGCGATGTCCTGAGCAAATGCCGATGTTGTTTACCTGCCTGCCGACAGGCAGGTCGGCAGGCGTCTCCCGAAGACCCCGTTGAGGAAAGGATTACTTAAACAGCGACATCCCTGCCTTGCCGGCAGGCAGGTTGCTCAGCATGAACATATTTATTAGTAGTAATACTTTTTTGGAATTGGCGCTAGTGCTTAAAACACTGATGCCATGACGGTGAGTCATGGCATCAGCAAAATTCTCCTCTGTGCCCGACTGACATTTAATTATGATCATCGGTCAGGCGGGTGTGGCTTTGTGGTACCGATGCTATTTCAACAGCATCATCTTTCTCACTTCCACACTCTTTCCCGAGACGAGTTTTACAAAATAGATTCCGCCAGATAATTGTTCAGCGCTCCATT
>CAIVNT010000505.1 GCA_903907305.1 uncultured Ignavibacteriota bacterium | reverse complement strand
GATCCGTGCAAACATCTCCGATACAAACGGAATACCGAAACCGAACGGAACACCGGTCCTGTTCAAAGCGGATATCGGAACATTCTCCAACGGAAAAGATACCGTTACCAAATTCTCATTCAATGGATTGGCGACCGATTCGCTCAACGCGAATATCACCTCATCGCAGTATGTGCATTCCAAAGTGACCGTCACACTGATGAGCGTCTGTAACGTCAGCGACACGATCGGTGTTGAATTCTATCCCGGTGCAATCATCGGTGTGGTGATGGACAATGTGACGAAGAAGTTCTATAAGAGTGCGTTCGTCCGTTTGATCGATTCCGTGCAGAATGTTGTTGTGGATACCTATGAGACAAAAGCGGACGGTAAGTTCTTCATGTTCGTTCCGAAAACCGCAACCTACCGTGTGGATGTTTCCGCTGCAGACAAGTTTGCACTCGACAATACGGTGACGACCTATGTGAATGTTGATATTAAAGGAACGGTAACGAACATCATCCCGAACAAAAATTCGATCTCTGGAACGGTCTATTACTGGATCTCGAACAATCCGATCTACATCCCGAATATGCCGATCGAACTGATCGACATTACGGGCGGCGACAACAGAGCACTCACGCAACAAGAGGCGCAGTCGGCAGAAACAGTGCTGAAATCGGTTACCGACGAACGCGGTGTCTATAAATTTGAGGATATCAAACCGGGTAGTTATAAAGTGATCCTCGGAGCATCCGAATTGAACGGAAATGCAACGATCACTATTCCGGAACAAGGCTATTACATCCTGAACGGAAACATTCCGGTGGAACTGACATCGAATCCGACGATCGTCAAGAGTGGAACACCGACAGCAATCCTTGGGGACACGCTGGAATACACGATCAACGTCCGGAACCCGAACAAGTTCAATGTGACGAATACGGTCGTGAAGGATTCGCTCCAGCCGGATATGCAGTTCGTCAGCGCTTCCCACAACGGTAAGTATGATGCGCCGAATCATTCCGTTAACTGGAATCTCGGAAATATCGATTCATCGTATAAGAGCACGCTCTCCGTAAAAGTACGTGTGAAGAATTCGTCAGCGGCCACCATGCTTGTGAATACCGCTATCCTTTCGGCATCGGAGATCCTGCCGATCAGCGATACGGCAGCTACGAAGATCACGCGGATCAATTCACTGTCTATCGTAAAGACGGCAAATAAAGATTCCGTCGCTCTGGGCGATACACTGCAATACCGTATCGCGGTGAAGAATACCGGCAATGCTCCGCTGTCGAACGTGAGTATGGTCGATACGATCGATGCACAGAAATTCACCGTACTGCTTGTCTCTTCCAATGCGTCGGTCCAGAACGGCATCGTGACGATGACGAAGGATACGTTAAATGCCGGCGATAGCATTATCGTTTCGATCAGAGTGTTGGTGAAAGAAACTTCGATTGCAGGATTTGTGAACAGAGCATTCGCACAGAGTGGAGCAACGCCGCGGCAGATGTCGTCGGTTGTGACACCGTGGCAGGAGACTCTTGGTCCGAATACTGCACTGCTGCTGATCAATAAATTTGTCTCACGCGATACGGTGGTGAACGGCGATACTATTAAATACATCATCCGCTTTAAGAATGCAGGGACAAAAAATCTGACGAATGTTGTTGTGACCGATACACTGCCGAAACAGGTGACAAAGAATACAGTGCTGTACGCGAACGGAACGATCGATAACAACATCCTGACCTATTATGCCGGAACGCTGCCGGTGAATGCCGTGGATTCCGTCGTGATCGTTTCGGTGGTCGCGGGCAGTCCATATACACCGGAACAGGTCGTGAATACGGCGTATGTCAAAGCGAACGAATATCCGCTGCAGAAAGCGGAAGCGACATTCATTTCGCTCATCGGAAAGCTCGATAAACTGCTGCTTCATAAGAGCGTTTCATCTGCAACGGTGTTCACCGGTGATTCACTGAACTATGTGGTGCGCGTAACGAATGTGTCGAACAGAAAATTGTCCAATATCATCATTAAGGATCCAATCCCGTTCCAGTTGGAGAATATCCGCATTCAGGATCCCAATACATCAGCCCGTTTACATGCGAAGATCTCCATCATTCCGTTCCGTGAATCCGGTCTGACGGCGAAGGATTCGCTCCAACTGAACGGTTCGGTGGTGTTGTTCAAGAAGGATTCGATCGATGTCGGTGAAGTGGATTCGTTCTACGTGAAGACAACTGTCCGTCTCGACCGTCCGAACTTTGAACTGATCCTGAATACAGCATATGCAACAAGCAATCAGACTGCCGAGATCATTGCTCAAGCAGTGTCGCTTGTTCAGCCGCGTGTGACGAAGACGTTCAAGATGGATCTGACCAAACATGTTTCAAAGGATACAGTCCACATCGGCGACACGATGAGTTATGTGATCAGAGTGAAGAATACATCATCTGAAATGCTGACGAACATCGTTCTTGTGGATACACTCCCAGTACAGATCATCAATGCGCATGTGAGCAGCAATGCATCCATCAGCGGCAACCGCGTATTCTTCAACAAAAATTCGCTCGCTCCGGGTCAATCGGATTCGATCTTCGTCAATGCTCAGTTGGACCCGTATGCTGTTCATGACGGAGAATATGTGCTGAACTATACATTCGCTCATTCAACGGAAAGCGAAGAACAATCGGCATATGCACTCTTTACCGGCAAGACCGATCCTGCATGCCGCATTGAACTGATTGCGACACCGGATAAGATCATCGGTAACGGACGTTCCAAAGCATACATTCAGGTGAATCTGACAAACACGCTCGGCTATCCGAAACCGGACGGTACGCCGGTGGTATTGACAACGACGGTCGGTGAATTTACCAACGGACAATCGATGCGTGTTCTGTATTCGAAGGATGGTAAAGTTTCCGATTCACTGCGCGCGACGGTTGCAGGAAATAATCTTGTGAACGCAATGGCGATCGCTGCCGCGGATGACGGACAAGGCTGCAAAGCGAAAGACACGATCAATATCGTCTTCTTCCCGGGCGCGATCGAAGGAACAGTGATCGATCATCGTACGCAGAGGCCGGTGCTTGGCGCATTCGTCCGCGCGTATTCGAAGACGACGGATTCGCTGATCGGTTCCATGACAACGAAGGCGGACGGATATTATCTCTTCCCGGTCGCCAAATCGGACAGCTTCCGTGTTTTGATTACGACATTGAATGAATTCAATATCAATGTCACCGTTGAAACGTCAGTAAAAGTAAACGTGAGCGGAAATGGTGATAATCCCACACCGAACCAGAATTCTGTATCCGGTGCCGTGTATTATCTTGTTTCACACGAACCGGTTGCCGCTGCGAATATCGGCGTCCGCCTGCAGGTGTTCAATTCACGGCCGAAGAATACGGCGAACGGAGCATTGGATGTACTGGCAACGATCGACTCTGTCTATACGGATTCGACAGGAACATTCAAATTCGATCAGATCCCGGCCGGACGCTTTATGCTGACGCTGATCCATCCGTCCGTTCAGGGCGGTATCGAATTCGATAATGGCGGCAACGGAACATATGTGATCAACGCGAACATCGCTGTCACACTGAATCCGAACATCGTGTTCGATAAGAGTGGCCCATCGCGCATTTCGCTGACCGATACCGCTTTATATAAGATCACGGTGAAGAATACCGGAACGCTTTCCACGACGAATACTGTTGTGATCGACTCGCTGCACTGGTCCATGAAATTTATCAGTGCCACCGGCGGCGGCGTCTACCAACCGTCATCCCACACGATCCTGTGGAACATCGGAAAACTGGATTCAACAGGCAGCCGTTCGTACGATGTGAAAGTGAAGTTCCTCGATACGCTTGTGAATACCCTCGCCACTCTGAACCGAGCGATCATTACCTCAAATCAGACGCTGCCGATCCGTGACAGTGTGCCGACAGAAGCATTCCTTGCGCCGACGATGAAAATGTGGAAAGTGTCGGATGTTCATCAGGCAAATTCAGGTGATACCGTGCTCTATACTATTAGGGTGAAAAACCTTTCCGGTTCGTTCAGCGACAGCGTTGTGGTGACGGATAATCTGCCGAAACAAGTGCAGTATCTCGGTTCCTCGGTCCGCTATTACCGTTCATCACCGGCAGCGGTAAGCAACGATACGGTCAGTTATAACAACGCAACACATTCTATTTTCTGGATGCATGACACAGTCTTCGTCGGCGATTCTGCAACGATGACTCTCGTGACACGCGTCCGCAGAGATCTGGAACCCGGCGATCACACCTATACGAACCTTGCAGGAATGGGATGGAAGGGTGGTTCACTCACATCGGATCAGGATTCGCTGAGCAATGCGACGGTCCGTTCGTTCATCTCCTATCTGAAAGTGACGAAGACCGCGATCCGTAAGATCGTTGAGATCGGCGATGTTGCAACCTACGTCATCCGTGTGACGAACACGAGTCCGACCAGCTACGCACGCGACGTTCAACTATTGGATAAGATCCCGTTCGGCTTCAAATATGTGAACGGCTCATCGTTTACCGACAGTCTGCGTCTCGCGGATCCGACCGGAAGGAAAGAACTACTCTGGCTGTTGAAGGATTCACTGGCAGCCGGCGCTTCGGTCCAGTTCATCTACCGCCTCATCGTCGGCGCAGGTGCAGTGGACGGAAACGGTATCAATACTGCACAAGCATTCGGTGTATCGCAGTACGGTTCGCGGATGATCTCCGCCGAAGTGCAGGAACGTGTTGAGGTCCGCCGCGGTGTGTTCACGACCCACGGCTTGATCATCGGTAAAGTATTCTATGATGATAACCGCAACCGGTATCAGGATTCGAACGAGGTCGGCGTAAAGAATATCGAATTGATGATGGAAGACGGCACACGAATCCTCACGGGTGATGATGGTAAATATTCGATCCCGGATGTTCTGCCGGGCGAGCACGTTGTCCGCGTCCGCACACATACACTGCCGAAAGATGCGGTGTTGGAAATGGGTTACAACGACTTTGCACGCGACTCAACATCGCGCTTCGTCACTCTGACGGAGTCCGGTATTGCCCGCGTGGACTTCTATCTTGCACGGAACATTTCGCGTCCCGATTCGCTTGTGCTGAACCAGGCGATCGCGAAAATCGGCGACTTCTCCATTCAGCGTATCGTATCGCCGCGCAATATCGTCTTCATCGAGGACAAGCGGTTCGCATCCATGAAACTGACCGGACTAAGCTTTGAGGTGGGTAAAGCAGTGCTGAAACCGGAATCATTCGTCGTGATCAAACAGCTGGCCGATATTCTCCGCGAATATCCCGATCAGCCGCTGATCATTTCTGGACATACGGATTCGATGAAAATCGCAACTGCAGAATTCCCGAACAATAAAGTTCTTTCTATGGCACGTGCGATGACGGTGAAAGATTATCTGGTGGAGAAACAGGGGATCAACGTTGACCGTATCCGCATTGAAGGACATGGCGAAACGCGTCCGCTGGCGACCAACAAATCGATCGAAGGCCGCTCATTGAACCGCCGTGTTGAATTCT
This sequence comes from uncultured Ignavibacteriota bacterium, assembly GCA_903907305.1. Classification (GTDB taxonomy): domain Bacteria; phylum Bacteroidota; class Ignavibacteria; order UBA10030; family UBA8401; genus UBA8401. Next base: position 8,511 of record CAIVNT010000505.1, on the reverse strand, counting down.
TCTTCACTCCGTCCACCGAAGGTAAACCGGTCACGGAAATGCCAGTAGCGGTCGAGATCCCGATTGAATACACGGGAGCGGAGAATATCACGAAGGTCGACTTCCGCGACGTGCTCGATCCTTCATTCAGTTATGTTGAAGGAAGCGCGATGTTTGCCGATACAATGGTAACACCGGTGATCAACGGCAGCGAACTGCATTGGACACTACCGAACGTTGGTTCGAACTTCAAATATAAATTGCGCTACACTGTGATGGTCCATCGTCCGGAACAGTATGAAGTGCGATCGGTGAGATCAACATCGGCATCCATCTGCTACTTCGTAGGGGACAGCGTGCTGCACTGTATTGACACGCTGAAGACTATAAACGAAGTTGCGGTGGCTGTCCGCGGACGCGCTGTAAACTTTGTTATGTCCGGCGTATTATTCGATGTTGCTAAGTCGACACTGCGCAGCGCTGCGCTGACATCACTCGAGACAACGGCAAAATTCCTGAATGAGGATCCCTCCGCAACGGCATTGATCGAAGGTCATACGGATTCGTCGCCGATCCATACGAAAGAGTTCCCCTCCAACACGGAGCTGTCGCAGGCGCGCGCGAACACCATCAAACAGAAATTGGTCAGCACCTATGGCATTGCTCCGGAACGTCTGGTAACGATCGGTTACGGCGAGTTCCGTCCGCTCGCATCGAACCTGACGAAGGAAGGCAAACAAGTGAACCGCCGTATTGAGATGCGCATTCTCCGCAGTGAGTTCACGCAGAATGTCCTCCCCGAAGGCGGTATCGATTCTTCACGCCTTGTCGTGGAGACACTGCTGCCGAAAAATGCACCGGCGTCATTGGATTCAATGATGCGGGATAAGTCAAAAGAACGTTATATTCTTACCCTGGACGTTCAGCGTAAGGTGAAACGCAACACTGTTTCCGCGATGATCCTGGATACGGTTCCGGAAGGATTAATTCTTCTTCCTTCCACCATCACGAAGATCCGCGGTGTGGACAGTGTGAATGTGAATGCAACAGGAAAAGTGCTGACCATCTATTGTACCGCTGCGGACAGTACTGTACGCATCTATTATATGGCAGAAGTTGCAGACGGCGGGAAAGAAGAAGCTTCCATTATGCACGATTATACTGTCCGGAAAAAACAGAGTGACGGTTCCGTCGCCGAAGATAAAGCTGCACCGAAAGTCATTGAGATCAGAAAGAAACGAATACTGGTTCGTCAACAACGATAATGAATAAACTTCTCTCATATTGGATCGCTGCGCTTCTGTTCCTTTGCGGAACAGCCTTCTCGCAGATCGAGATCATCACTCCGGCGCAGGACAGCACCGTCAGCGGTCTGACGCGCCAGGTGGTGACTGCCCGTTCTGTTTCCGGCTTCGATGCGGAATTGTACGTGAACGGGAAATTTGTGCTGAAACGGGTCGTCCGTCTGGACGGACTTGTGGATTTCATCAACGTAGAAGTTCCGCAGGGTGATGTTGAGTTCGAAGTGCGCATCGTCAATCCGGACGGCACTGTTGCGTTCTTCGAAAAGAGAATGATGCATATTCTCGGCGCGCCTGACAAGATAGCGATGGATCTTGAAACGGAAGCGATCGAAGCGGATGGTCAGTCCGTTGCTCGCGGAACTGCGAAAGTGTTCGATCAATGGGGCTATCAGATTCCCGAAGGAGTCTATGTAACGGTCGCTGCGGACAGCGGAAAGATCGTGACGGACGATGCCGATTCCACTTCACGCGGTGTTCAGGTGCGGGTTGTGGACGGTGTTGCGAACTTCCAGTATCAATCCGGTTACAGTGCGGGTGTTGCGAAAATATCGGTGCAGATCGGTGAAACGGTCATGGAACATGAGATCAATCTGAATACGGCAAAAGAGCCGTTCACACTTGTTGGACTTGCGAATGGAACTGCCGGATCATACACTGCAAAAGGGAACCGCTCGCAGCTGATCGACGACCGCGCGTTCCCGAGCGGTTTGCAGACCGACGGCCGGCTTGCATTCTACGCACGCGGAACAGTTTATAATGATTATCTGTTGACCGCCTCGTTTGATTCAGATCGGAAGAACCGCGCGAAGTATTTCCGCGAGTTGGATCCCGACTATCTCTATTCCATCTACGGCGATAACAGCATGCTGTTCTATGATATACAGACGAACCGCAATCTCTATATTAAGTTGGAAAAGAACCAGACATACGGACTTGTCGGTGATTACAATACCGATCTGACAGGACAGGAATTCATCTCCTATAATCGGACACTGAACGGCGTGAAGTTCGGACATCAGGACAAACATTGGAAAGTGACAGGATTTGGCTCGCTTACGGATCGTCAGGCAACGCAGGTGGAACTGCGCGGACAGGGACTTTCCGGATTCTATAATTTGGGATACAATGACATCACTCCCGGAACGGAAAAGATCCGCATTGAAACGCGCGACCGGTTCCACACCGAAGTTCTGCTGAAGGTTGAGAACAAATACCGGTTCAGTGATTACGATATCGATTATACGCAGGGAACGGTCTTTTTCAAACAGCCGATTTCCGGTGTAGATGCATCGGGCAATCCCATCTATATTATGGTCTCGTTCGAAGCGAAGAGCGGAACATCAATGTCTTATATCGCGGGAGCACGCGCTGAACACCGCTTCAACGATCAGTTTACAATCGGACTCACAGGTGTGACGGAAGAGCAGTCCCCGCAGAACTTTACGATGCTTGGAACGGATGCGAAGTATTCCTTCGGCAGCATGCTCTCGCTCGGCGGAGAATTTGCACGATCATCCAACATTACGGGTTCAGGACTTGCATACAAGTTCAACGCCAACAGTAATCCCATCACCAATATGAGATTGAATGGATATTACCGCCGGGTTGAACAGGGCTTCACGAACGAAACACAGATCGGCGGACGGCGTGAACTCGGGACGATCAAATACGGCGTTGGCGGAGATTATCTGCTGACCTCTTCCACAAAGATCAATTCTGAATTCTACACGACGCATCAAGTGACGGATGCCGGCGGCACGACCGATCTCCGTTCCGTTTCCGGCGGAATCGAACAACGGATACTGAACAATCTTACCGGTTCGGTAAAAGTTGAAGATGTTACATACGACGGCACTAATCCTGACACGACAAAAACGCCGTTAGCGACTCATTCAACGCTTGGCACCGCAAAACTGGATTATGCCGCATCCACTTCACTGAAACTTTCGGCAGTCCACGAACGGAATCTCGGCGCAGCGCAGGATATTACCAGACCGAATGCCACGTCTGTCGTCGGCGAATACAGAGTGATGGAGAATCTTTCGCTGAATGCGCAGGAGCGCTTCTACGAAGGGGGCGGAATGATGTCCACTCTCGGATTCAGTTCGAACATAACGGAGAATACTCAGGCATACGGCAGATACGAGATCGGAAATGCGGTCGGCCAATACCGTAATCAGATCAGCATCGGATTGAAGAACAAGATACCGGTGACGGTAGATGTGACCGGATATCTCGGATACGAAAAGACTAAAGCGCTCGGACAGCGCCTCGGTGAAGCATCAACGCAGGACCATTCAGCATATTCCGCAGCATTGGAGTATCTGCCGAAGTTTCCGCTGAAAGCAGCAACGAAAGTGGAGTTCGGCGACAACTCGGTTTCCGATAAAATGAATGTGACATTTGCAGGAGATTACCGTTTCCAGCGCGATTTCAGTTTTATCCTGAAATATCTCAGCTCCAATGAAAGTGCAAAGCGTACTGCAGGCTACCGCGACATTACGCATCTCATCACCGGACTCGCATACCGTCCCGTTGACGAGAACTGGTTGAACATCATCGGTAAGTATGAAGTGAAGTCTGACAAGAACCATTATATTGCGCCATTCATCGATTATAATACCAGCATCATTTCGATCCATACGTTCATCGAACCGATCCAAAAACTGGAATTAGGGATCAAATACGCATATAAATCCTCTATGGAAAATTCTGTGCTGTTCGGCATAACGACCAATACCAATTTCTATCTGCTCCGAGCGGAATACGACATCACGGATGATCTGAACGGTGGCGCTGAATACCGTCTGTTGCATCAATTGGAAGCGGGAGATAAACTGAGCGGCTACAGTGTGGATGCGGGGTATGTTATTTACCGTAATGTTCGTTTGACAGCAGGGTATAATTTCAAAGGATATAAAGAGAAGGATCTGATCGATTACACGTTATGGTCACGCGGTCCGTTCATCCGCATGAGCTTTAAGTTCTCGGAAGAACTGCTCGGCTGGTAAGAATTGCCGTAGAGGAATTATGTAGGGGCGGACGCCAGTCCGCCCATTTTGTTTTTAGCAAGAACACGCCCGCCAAAGAACCGGCGGGCAGGGATCAGACGGAAAGAACGGATTGAAGCGGATAAGAATTGTAGGTCCGAGCGATGCTCGGACCGCATTCAATGCGAATTAAAAAATCTACACAAAGCTCTTAAGATGAAAAAGAAATATATAGGGTTGATGACGGTTCGTCCGCCCTTTAGTTTTAACAAGAGAACACGGAGATAATGTAGGACCGGACAGTTTACCCGCTGCGCTGTTTGGCGGGCCCGTCCGGTCTTTGAATTTTAAATTGCTCATCGCCGCCCTTTTTGTTTTTAGCAATAGAACACGGATCAGACGGAAAGAACGGATTGAACCGGATAAGAATTGTAGTTCCGAGTGTTTATCCGACGTGTTATCTGGCGGGCAGGCCTGCCGCGCTGCCGAGCGGGGGATCAGACGCAAAGAATGGACTTACACGGATCATAGGTAAGGTCTTGAGACTTCACATACCATTCATGGTGAGCGAGCACCAAATTATTCATATAAGCGAGACGATGCATGTAGGGTTGCTCGGACATCGTTCAAAGCGAATAAAAAATAGACACAGCATCAAGAGAATAGATAAAAAGAATAAAGGCATGTAGACAGGGACGGGTCGGGGCTGAAAATGACTTCCGGCATACATCATCGCCTTGATCCTTGCATGTCAGATTTTCTACAGGGTGCCGATGACGAATGATTCGGATTTTCGTGTCATGCGCCTTTCATTCGGTAGCACTGACAGGAATGCGTATTTGAATTCCTATGAACCGTATCCCGTATCGCGATTCATCAATCAAGAATTAGGGATGAATGACCGTGCAGCATTCATTGGTGAAGTGCGATGGTTCTTTGTGTAGAGGGAATATGTGTGGACCGGATTCAATTCAGCACTCTAATTCGACTTCAATTGTTACCGTCCGGCCGATATTGAGGTTCATTTTCGAGAACAACGGATATCCCATATTTTCTTGTGTAGGGATAGACTGGACGACGAACTGAAGGAACCGGTCCGTTCGAAGGTCCGCGAGCTTCTCGATGGATCAACTTCCGTCTATACGGATCAATAGTATAAAGTATATCACCTTCCCCGTCTGTTACAGCATTGATATCGTACCTCGGCATCCCCGAATAACGGATTTGTTCATCCGGAATCACGGATCGGTCAATGCAAAACACCCTCATAATTACTCTATTCATTACTCTTTCTTTTCCTGTCGGCTCTTAAAATCCGTCGAAAAAAAAATCTTCTGTATCCATTTTTCAGCATGTCCCTTGTGCTGTAAGGATAATGGTTTGAATATATCGTATGCAATCCTTGTTCTGAATGGACTGGCCGCAGGTATGTTCATTGCATTCATGTTCACGAAAATAATAAACAACCAATCACTGAAAGGATGACCATCATGCGCCTGGATATATTCATTCTTGCAGTGATCATCGTGTCCTCTGGGTGTTGTGGAAGTTCGGATACATCAATGGATATTCGCAAAGATCACGCAGCGATCAAAGAGTTGATGGATAAATCGATCCTTAGTGCCGATCCCATCGCCTCATTTCAAGTCAACCTTCCAACCGTCCGATCCTTCACCTCTGTTGATAGTGTCTGGGTGAGCGGACGGGTCTTTTATGTGCAGTATAAGAAGGGGGGACTCGTCTCGTGGACGGCACCTTAGGAACGTCAGATCAAATAATAGACCTCATCATTATCCAGAGAGAATTACCATGAAAAGGATCACTTCAATATTGATGCTCGCCGCCATTCTCACCGTATGGTTCTCTAGCTGTAACAAAGAGGATAGCCCTGCGGCCACACCCGATTCCTCCGGTTCGCTGACGACTTCGGAACGGAATGCGATCGTTGCAACGAACGGTCGCATCGCTGCAACAGCGGATTCAATCATGTCCACGGCTGATCCGATCGCAGGATTCGATGCGGCACTGACAAAGATCCTCAGCAATCCTAATGTGGAAAGTGCATACAGGATTGATCGGACACTCTATGTGAAATATAAAAAAGGGGGGATGGTCCAATGGATCTATGGAACAGAGGCGGTGATACCGCCGTATGACGGCGGATCGAATGCCGGTGTGGAATTACCGGTCCAAGTGCGCCGGTTCCGGACCAACGAACTTGTCGGAAATACAAAAGCGTTGCTGATCAACCAGCAGTTCAACGATGAAGGACGGCAATACTGCAAGGATGTGATCACGCATTTGAGCACCACATTCGCCGCGAACGGGTATACGGTGACAACGAAGAACGGATCGGATGCGAATCTGGCACTATTCAAGAGTGGATTGAAAGGATATGGTGCCATCTTCTATATCTCGCATGGTTCATATGACGGTAAATATACGTGGCAATGTACGGCGGAGCCGGGCACACTGGACGGATTAATGAATACCTATCATGACGATTGGATCGCGAACAGAATATCGATGGGGACGGTGCATGAAACAAGGAATGGAGTAGCGACATCAGTTTCATATTATACATATTCCAATCTATTCATTTCTGAAAATTATGCGGCAAGCGCATTCCCTCATTCGCTCATCTATCTTGTGGCTTGCCAGGCATTCAAAGGGACCACACAGATCGGAAAAGTATTTACGGACAAAGGTGCTGCGGCAGTTGTCGGCTGGGATGAGACGAATTCACTCGGTCAATCTACAGGCAAACTCCTGTTTGATGCTCTGCTGGGCGGCGTGACCCTTACCAAAGCGATCGATGGACTTCCCGCTGATGCTAAACTCGACAAATCGGCGATCGAGACTGGTGCTGCTTTAACCGTGTATCCCTCTACCGGCGGCACAGTACAACTGATTGGATCAATTAAAGGTACAGTAAAGATCCTGTCGCCAGTCCCGTCGTCGACGGTCACCGCACGGATTCAGATACTTTCCGGTTCATTGCTTAACGCTGCCAGTCTTACCGACGGTACGGTTGAAGTGAACGGAGTGGCAACGACGCTGACCAAATCGGGCACTACCGGTTTTTCGCAATCCATCGTGCTCAAAGCAGGAAGTAATTCCATCCGTTTGCGTGTCAACGGAAAGAATTCCTCAGGGGGATCCATCTTTGCCGACTCGACGTTCGGTATTACGGGAAGTTTTGCAACGCAGGCATTATGGACGGAACTGCGGTGGAATACGAATCTTACCGATGTCGATTTCCATCTCCTGCCGCCCGGTGCAAGTATTTCAAGCCTTTGGACCACCCAAGATTGTTATTATTCAAGCAAGATATCTTCCTGGGGCGCATCGCTCGATGTGGACGATGTGAACGGATACGGACCCGAACACATCACGATGCCAACGGTGGTGTCGAATGGAACGTACAGGCTTTTTGTGCATTATTATCAGGCGAATAATGTCTCCGGCACATCGGCTTCCGTTTCTGTCTCCGCGAATGGCGGGGCGAACGTGAATTTTGGTCCTATGGCGTTGACCCACGACGGAGGCAGTGGTCATGGTGATCTGTGGGAAGTGTGCACCATCAGTTTCCCGAGCGGAACGGTGACAGCAGTGAACAGGTTGACCGATCTTGGGTTCCTGATGAAAGGAGTTCCTTTTCCTCCAAAAAAATAGTCCAAGGAGAAACACCGTTTGATTTGTCTTCGATCGGAGGTACACATTCCGGATGAGCGATTAACGCGAAAGCAGAGACCGGTTGGATTTTGCCGAATCGAGACAAGATGGTTTCCCGAGCATAATAAATGATTCTTCACCTGAATTCATCCGCGATCGATGATGATAATACTGGATTATCCCGGAATGATGTGACAATACATTCCGTCTGAAATTCTCTGTTTGTTTATTGATAATCGGCACGGCAGAGAAAAGCCTGTTTGTTTTTTCCATTTGTTTCTTGATTTTACCACCGCGAAAACAGCGGTGAGACATACAGGGGCGGGGACTGAAGAACAAAACCAAAGTTGCTTCGATTTATTCCGCTTCAGCCAAAAACAAAAAGCATTTTGAACAATCTGGGGGAATAAGATATTCACGGAATTGCGGAGAGATATGTCGCAAAAAAGTTTGCGTCATATCTCTCCGCAACTGAATTAAGTGATCTCAAACTACATCCACTACTTCATATGTTTGAACAAATTTAATCGCCATGGGGGAGTGAGATCTATACTGTGAGCCGG
>CAIVNT010000504.1 GCA_903907305.1 uncultured Ignavibacteriota bacterium | reverse complement strand
TTCAGTTTCAACAGTACATCTTCCAATAGTGACCGTACTTCCGCAAGATCTTCCTTCAATTTCGGGTCGGTAATCTTTTGTACCGGCTGCTGCAGAACGGGTTTCGAACCTTCTCCGCTTTCACCAAATGGAAGCACAGTCTGTTCACCAAGATCATCTGACTGGAAATCTACCAACACCTGTTTTGCACCTTCGATCGTATACCGTTCTTCGCGAAGCAGTTTTTTGATGTGAAGGATCAATTTGATCTCTTTGTTGGTATATACTCTGTTACCGGCACGGTTCTTTTGTGGCTTCAGCTGTTCGAATTCCGATTCCCAATACCGAAGAACATATTGTTCCAAATCCGTGATTTTGCTTACTTCGCTGATTGAATAATAGAGCTTTTTAATACCGATGGATTTCATAAACGTCCCAAAATGTTATACAATGGTAAAAAAAAACGGACCCAATCGCAACAAAAAACTATTGCGTTTCGTACGGAAAACCGTATATTTGTAGGGTATTCATTTCCTGAATATCTATGGTACTTACCTCCCTTCACAACATTGATCTTTCTTAGTTATCATTTTATCCATCCACAATACATTCACACAAATCAAAGGGGGCACAATGAAAAAAAATCTACTTTCGATCATATTGGCAGTTGTTCTGCTGATGGGATCTGCACTTGCGCAGGATGCAAGTTTTGAAGGAACAATGACGAAACTCGCCGGCGACGCTGGCAAAGGATTTGTTCAACCGGTGGTGAGCGCGTTTGGATCAAATCTGAACGGCGGCTGGTTCCATAAGTCACCTCAGACAAAGATCTTCGGGATTGATCTGGAAGCCGGCGTTGTTGCAATGGGGACTTTTACGACAGAAGAGAACAAAACATTCTCTGCCACCGGTGCTTTTCAATTCAGCGGCGGAACGGTTGTCGGAGCAAATGCAACAGGAAAGAGCGAAGCACAAAAGATCGCTGAGAACATGAATGTGAATGGCGTTTCTTTTTACAATTTGCCGGCCAATGAACGTCAGGCAATTGTCGATGCGATTTCGAATACATCGTTCAATGTCGGTATTGCCGGACCGACAATTGTTGGTTCAACAGCAGATAACATGAAGATCACGGTCGGTGACACACCGTTCAGCTATCGGTCACCGAATACGAATCAAACCGTGAGCACAACCATTCCCGGCAAAACGACCGTCTTGGACGGTGTTACCGGTGTATTAAATGGAAAGGCAATCGTACCGCTTGGAGCTCCACAAGTCAGCATTGGAACAATTTTCGGCACACAGGCAACATTCCGTTATCTCCCCGAAGTTCAGATCAGCCCGGAACTCGGCAAATTCAAATATTTCGGTTTCGGAATCCAGCATAATCTCGGCATGTGGCTCCCCATCCCGATTGTGGATGTCAGCGCCAGCTTCTTCACACAGAAATTGAACATCGGTACTTTAATGGAAGCAAAAACAACTGCGTTCGGTCTGAACGTCAGTAAACAGCTTGGATTCGCGTTCCTGAATGTGACCCCATACGGCGGTTTCATGCTCGAATCATCCAAAATGACATTCGGATATGATTTCGTCCCGAATGCAGCAAATCCGACAAATGTTCAGCACATTTCATTCGAGCTTGAAGGTGAAAATAAATCACGCATCACACTCGGGCTCAGCTTGCGGATCCTGGTGATCAATATCAATGCGGACTACAACATCGGCAAACAGAACTCAGCAACCGCCGGCGTCTTCTTTGCCTTCTAATTGAGCTACATATTTCGATTCAAAAGTCCCGCCTGTGCGGGACTTTTTGTTTTAAACAGCTCTTCTTATATTGAATCAATGAAGTATTCCGTCCATATCCTGTTTATCACCCTCCTCTTCTTTCCCGCCTGCGGCTCTTCGGATCATTCACCGCAGGATAAAGCCGAATTATTATCGCAGCAGGCCGTGGAAGAAATGAACCGGCAAAATTACGATGAAGCAGAACGGCTCACCATCGAAAGCATCAATCTTTATTCTGAAACAAATAACGAAGCAAAACTTACTGAAAATTATTCCACACTCTCCACGATCCAGATCCTTTCAGGAAAACTGAGTCCCGCATTGGAAACTCTCTCTGCATTGCGCGAGATCAATCGCCGCGGTGAGGACCGGAGTTCAGAACTGCAGAGCATGCTGCAGACTGCGAAGATCTATTTTCAACTGGGGAAAATATCCGACGGCGTGCTGTTGTTGACAGAGACATATAATAATGCAAAGTTATTCCGGTTGAACCAGATCGCTGTAACAGCAGCACTCGACCTTTCCCGGCTCCATTCTTCTCTCCATCACTATGAGAAAGCCTCGGCTGCCGCATCCAATGCATATGCTCTTGCGAAAGAGCTGCAGCATGTCCCTTCGATGATCGATGCTTTAACACTGCGCATGCATTCGGCAGCCGCATCCGGAAGCACCGATAAAGCATTCGGATACTATCGTGAAGCAGCCACACTCCTTTCTACAGATCAAAAAAACAGGCTGCCCGAATTTTATTCTGCAGCAGGGACAGCATTCATCCTTGCGGGAGAGTGGGCTTTCGCGAAAATGCAGTTCCAAAAGATCGTCGCGCTTTCTGACGCCCACAGTCCCGATCTCAATCCCGCAACGTTTATCAATGCTCGCATAGGATTGGGTGAGATCTATCTGCATCATTTTAACTATACTGAAGCACAGGAGCAGTTCAATACGGCATATACTTCCGCAAGGACATCGTCTGATCCGCTCACACAATCATATCTGCTTACCAGGATAGGAGATTGTCTTTCTCGTCATGCTGTTGTCGAAGGTTCGCAGGAGAGCATGATCCGTGCCGAACAATTATATGAGCAGGCGATGACATTGTTCATCCGAAGTGGTTTCCATCTGGGAGAAGCGATAGCACTGCACCGCCTGGGTCGGCTGAAAGAGATGAATCGGGATGATAACGGCGCTATAACGTTCTACAAACGTGCATTCGATAAATTCAGCGATATGTTCGTCGATCCGATGCTGTTTACCGGGCCGGTCGATGTTTCCTTGCTGATGAAATCCGGGACTTCCACTGATAATGTCATCGGCTGGTTCTCGGGCGATCTTATCATCCAGCTTCTAAAATACAATCGCTTTACGGAAGCGTATGCATATCAGCAGACCGTCCGGAGTCTTACCATCATGAGCACGATCGATCCGTTACCCATTCATTTTCTCGACCGCCAAAAAGAACGCAGCTACTCTTCACTGCATCAGTCCATTAATGTTCTGCGTCAGAATATTCTGGAAGCTTTCCACACCGCTTCCGGCGGCGCTTCAGCAAAGAGTAAAAACTATCTCGCCAAGCTCCAGCAGCAGATCACATATGCTCGCAGCAAAATGCAGTCCGATGCAATTACGCTCGCCCGTGAAAATCCATCGTTTTCGTTTTTAACTGTTTCAACAACATCTGGTCCGGAAACGATCATCAGCACCTTGCCGGATGCATCTGCCGTGATCGATTATTTTATTGGGGACAACCAGGCGTGGGCATTTGTCCTCCGGCCGAATGAAGAACTGACAGCCGTAAAACTATCATCGTTCGGTTACGGTTTGGAATCAAAGATGGACAGATTCGCCGAAGCATTATCGGATCCAGAATCCGGCAGAGTGGATATCACAGCACGCTCGAATGAATTATATGATTATCTGTTGAAACCGGTCGATCTTTCGCAGACTCAACGAGTGATCATCATTCCCCCGTTATCTCATGACCGTTTCCCGTTCCACATTCTATTGAACAACGGCACCGCGATGATCGAAAAGCTCGGATGCTCATATCTCCCGCACATCTCATTTCTGACCTCCCCGCCGGCTGTCCCGAAATTCATCAATAGTGTTTCAGCATTCGGCTTTACATCCAACACGAGGTGGGGATTAGAATTTGAACTGCGTGATATCCGCAGTTTCTTCAGAAACATTCAGGTGAACAATAATCAGACTGCAACCAAGGAGCGGCTTGAGTCCTCCGTTGGAGAGATGCTACAGATCTCATCACAATTTTCAGTCGATGCAGAAGGCGACGCGGGATTTACGTTGTCGGATGGAAGTACATCG
>CAIVNT010000503.1 GCA_903907305.1 uncultured Ignavibacteriota bacterium | reverse complement strand
GAATATGAAGAACTTCTGCAGCCGACCGAAACGTATCACGGTGAACCTGCTCCCATTGCAGATTTTGAAAAGTAATCATGCAAAAAATTATAGGATACTGGATACTCGATACTTGATCCAGCATCCAGAATCTAATATCCAGTATCGGTGAGCTTCGATTTTTCTTAACATAGAACAATACGCTTATGGCAGTAAAAACATTAACGATCAACGGCGAACAATACAGTGCTCAGGAAGGGGAATCAATCCTTTCTGTTGCGCGGCAGCATCACATTCCGATCCCCACATTGTGCCATCTTGAAGGTCTCTCCACGGTCGGCGCATGCAGATTGTGTGTCGTTCAGGTGGAAGGAAGTCCGAAACTGCTTCCTGCCTGCACAACAAAGGTGGAAGAAGGAATGGTCGTCACAACATCCAATACGAAACTGGATAAATACCGCAGGATGATCGTTGCACTGCTCGCGTCCGAGGGGAATCACGTTTGCGCCGTCTGTGTTGCGAATAACCATTGCGAACTGCAGGATCTTGCCTATCAAGTAGGACTCGTTCGAGTGCGGTATCCCTATCTCTATCCCGACAAGAAACTGGATGCAACGCATAAAGAATATGTGATGGACCATAATCGCTGTGTGCTCTGCACCCGCTGCGTGCGTGTCTGCGACGAAGTAGAAGGAGCCCATGTGTGGGATGTGGCGGGACGCGGTATCAATTGCGAGATTGTTTCAGGCTTGAATGACAATTGGGGAAATTCACAGACCTGTACGGAATGCGGAAAATGTGTGATGGTCTGTCCCACCGGTGCATTGTTTGAAAAAGGTGTCACCGTCTCTGAAATGGAAAAGAAAAAAGGATTCCTCAAATACATTATCACCGCACGACAGAAAAAAGAATGGGTCTCCATCTCCAATGACTAACTGTTGTTATGAAGAAATTAGAAATAGTCTCAAAATAATCTCTGTCACCCCCACAAAGTGGCCGTTAGCTGAATGATCCTATCGGGGGTCCCCGCCTGCCCAGCTAAATTTCAATAGGCAGACAGTATCATGGATTCCCGCTCGAAGAGTCGATCTACGATCTCGTAGGGAGTCTTCGACCAAAAACGTGCGGCCAACGGCCCCGTTGGGGGAATGACAATATCGAGTTAGGTGTTTGAGTAACATCAATGACTAAGAAAGAATAGTATGAGTGATACGATAATAAAACCAAAAGTCGCTACCGTTTGGCTCGGAGGATGCTCCGGCTGTCATATGTCATTCCTCGATCTGGATGAACGTCTGCTCGAACTGGCGGATAAGATCCAGCTGGTCTTCTCACCGATCGCAGATGTGAAAGTGTTCCCCCAAGATGTGGATATCACATTGGTTGAAGGAGCAGTGACGAATGATGAAAATGAAGAGATGGCGCACACCATCCGAAAAAATTCCAGATATGTCCTTTCGTTCGGCGATTGTGCTACAACGGGAAATGTGACCGCAATGCGGAACCGTTTCACAGAAAAGGAATTGATCGACCGTTCGTACCGCGAATTGTCGGATATCTGTAATTCCGTACCGAATGATTTTACATTGATCGCAAAACTGCGCGAGCAGGCAACACCGCTCCATCACGTGATCCGAGTTGATGCGTTCCTTCACGGCTGTCCTCCCACACCGGATGAGATCTGGTTTGCAATGAATGAACTGCTGCAAGGCAGGATCCCGATATTTAACACACAGTTCCTCCGTTACGGGTAATGGAATTGGATCATCGGTTCATTGAATCATTGATTCATTGGTCCGCAAAGAAAATGATCCAATGCACCGATGAATAAATGAATCAATTTTTCTTTTCCGAAGAGTGTTTCTATGTCAAAAATCATCACAATAGCTCCTGTCACCCGCGTTGAGGGGCACGCAAAGATCACCATCCATCTGAACGAACACGGCGAGGTTCAGGATGCACGGTTCCATGTGAACGAGTTCCGTGGTTTTGAAAAATTCTGCGAAGGACGTCTGCTGTGGGAGATGCCGGGACTCACTTCGCGCATCTGCGGTATCTGTCCCGCAAGTCATCTTGTGACATCGGCAAAAGCCGGGGACGATATCCTTTCCATCGGCATTCCCGAAACGGCGGAGAAACTTCGACGTCTACTCACGCTCGGTCAATGGCTTCAGTCCCATGCGCTCAGCTTCTTTCATCTTTCTTCGCCCGATTTTCTGCTCGGTTTCGATGCCGATCCGGCAATACGCAACATCTTCGGTCTGATGCAGAGTCACAAGGAGCTGGCACGGCGCGGTATCCGCATCCGTAAATTCGGTCAGCAGATCATCGAATTCCTCGGGGGACGAAGGATCCACACTCCGTGGGCAGTAGCCGGCGGTGTGCGCGAACCGTTCACGAAGGAAGAACAGCAGAAATTACTTGAGTGGTATCCTGAAGTGAAAGAGACTTCGCTGATGGCCATCAAGATCATCAAAGAAGTGCAGGAAAAATTTGCAAAGGAAGTATCGTGCTTCGGGAATTTCCATTCGCTGTTCATGGGAATGGTCGGACCGAAAGGAGAACTCGAATATTACGGTGGTAATCTGCGGATCATGGACAGCGCCGGGAATATCATTGCGGATAATATCGATCCCCGCGAATACTACAAACATTTTGGTGAAGCAAGCGAATCATGGTCCTATCTGAAATTCCCGTATTATAAACCGCATGGTTATCCGAAAGGGATCTATCGTGTAGGGCCGCTTGCACGATTGAATATCTGCGACTTCATCGATACACCACTCGCGGAAAAGGAACGTCAGCACTTTAAAAAACTTGCTCCGTCCACCGAAGCAGTGAATAATTCCTTCTATTATCATTATGCAAGGATGATCGAAATGCTGTTCGCGGTGGAGAAAGTAGAAGAATTACTCCGAGATCCGTCGATCTTTGGTACACATGTCCGCTCCAAAGCGGAGATCAACAAACTGGAAGGTGTCGGTGCGTGCGAAGCTCCACGCGGAACGCTGTTCCACCATTACAATGTTGATGAGAACGGTGTATTGCAAAAAGTAAATCTGCTCATCGCAACATCACAGAACAATATGGCGATGAACCGTACCGTTCGCCAGATCGCAATGGAGTTCATCGATGGACCGGTGATACCGGAACCGGTGATACCGGAACCGGTGATCAATCGGATCGAAGCTGGTATCCGTTGTTTCGATCCATGTCTGAGTTGTTCCACCCATGCGACAGGAGAGATGCCGCTGGATATTTCTTTGATCGATGTTGATGGTAATGTACTGGACAGGAGGTTACGATGAATGTCTTAGAGAACAAACCAAAAATTTTGATTCATGCATACGGAAACGCAGGACGCGGAGATGATGCATTGGGATTTGCGTTTCTGGAAATGTGCCGTCCGTGGCTGGCACAGGAATATGCACAGCACGTCACGATCGGTCACGGTTTTCAATTGAATGTTGAAGATGCATTCACCATGAGCGAATACGATATTGTTCTGTTCGTCGATGCTACGAAGAACAACATCACCGATTATACATTCACCCCCGTGAAACCGCTTCGGAATGATCCGTTCACGACTCATTCGATGACTCCGGCGTGTCTGCTCTATTTTTGCAGCGATCTGTATGGACGTAAGCCGGAGACATTCCTTCTGCAGATCAAAGGGTACGAGTGGGATATGATTGAAGGTCTTTCAGAAAAAGCGGAGAAGAATCTTTGGACTGCTTTTCAATTTTTCCGCAATCGGTTACAGAATTGGATCTTAACAGAACAACATCTAGTGCCACTTCAATTAAGTTAGCTTGTGTTTTTCGGTCATGCTTCGGCGCGATGTCGCCGAACTGTTCATCCTGAGCAAATGCCGATGTTGTTTACCTGCCTGCCG
>CAIVNT010000502.1 GCA_903907305.1 uncultured Ignavibacteriota bacterium | reverse complement strand
TGAACTTGCCCTAGATTTTCGGACACCAAGAAAAGACACTATATTGTGTCAGGAGGTGTCCCAATGTCAGGCCCAACACGTCGTAAACGGTACGATACACAATTCAAGCTTGATGCACTACGATTAGTCGAAACCAGTGATCGAGCCGTCAGTGCTATCGCAAAAGATCTCGGAATATCCCGAGAACTTCTCTACAAATGGAAACGGGATCTTGAAGCAGATCCAAAAAACGCCTTCCCTGGTAAGGGCAATCGAAAACCAGAAGAAGATCAGATGCGAAAACTTGAGCACGAACTCAAACGTGTAACTGAGGAGCGTGACATTTTAAAAAAAGCCCTGGTCTTCTTCTCCAAGGACGTGTAAAACGATATCGGTTCATCCAAGAGAGTGAAGGCCAAATATCGATCAAACGGTTGTGTCAGTTGCTCCAAGTATCGCGCAGCGCATATTATTGGTGGTGTAACCAAGAACCAACGGCGCGCGAACAAAGCAACCGTGATTTACTAACGCTCGTGCAACAGATTCATCACGAAAGCCGCCGACTCTATGGCAGTCCCAGAGTGTGGGATGCTTTATGTAAGCAAGGCATTCGCTGTGGTCGTCACCGAGTAGCCAGGTTAATGCGATTACACGGTATCAGAGCAAAGACGGTGCGTCGTTATAAAATAACTACCCGTTCACGATCAGGTCAGACGATACCGACGGATCTAGTGCAGCGCAACTTTACTGCCATTGCTCCTGATCGGGTTTGGACAACTGATATTACGTATATCTGGACCCGCGAAGGCTGGGCGTATCTGGCTGTTGTCATGGACCTGTTCTCACGCATGATTGTCGGTTGGGAACTGGGGTCACGATTGACCGCTTCACTGGTCACATCAGCAGCGAATCGAGCAATCAGTTGCCGTAGACCAGAAGAAGGACTCATTCTCCACTCTGACCGTGGGTCACAATATGCCAGTGATGAATATGTTGAACTTGCCAAAGAACATCGGTTCCAGCGAAGCATGGGACAGACTGGAAGCTGTTATGATAACGCTGTTACAGAAAGCTTTTTCCACACATTAAAAACAGAACACGTTTACTTTAACCGATTCGAAACACGACTTGAAGCACGAACGAGCATCTTTGATTACATCGAAGTATTTTACAACCGGCAACGAAAACATTCTACCATCAACAACATGTCGCCGGTGCAATACGAATTAACTCAACATGTTCCTTAACCCCGTGTCCGAATTACCGGGGCAAGATCAATTTGTGCCTTAGTGTCTTCGTGGCGAAAAAAGCTAATATTAAAAGTTCTCCCCGACATAGAATCCTACCACCGTAGCGATCAGGCAGCCGAAGAGGCTCATTCCTGCATTCAATCCGGCGCCGAAAAGATTCCCAGATTTCATCATTGCAAATGTGTCATAGCTGAATGAGGAGAAGGTGGTAAACCCGCCGAGGATACCGATGATGAGAAAGAGGCGGATGTTCTGACTGACGATGATCCGTTCCTGAAAGAGCGTCATGAGCAGACCAATGATGAAACAGCCGGCGATATTCACAACCATTGTTCCATACGGGAAGAGACTTTCGGTCTTATTTTGGATGAATGACGCAATCCCAAACCGTGCAATGCTTCCCAAAAATCCACCTAAACCGATAAATAAGTACTTTTCCATAAGAGATTGTCGCTTAATGCAATTCCGTTGCTTCCATTTTTGAAATGAAGTATATTATAAGACGAATTGAAATAAAATAAGAATATTTTCACCAATAAAAAGCGTCCCATGGGCAAAGTCATCGCTATAGCGAATCAAAAAGGGGGAGTGGGTAAGACCACGACCGCGGTGAATCTTGCTGCATCGCTTGCTGCTTCCGAACATGAAACGCTCCTGATCGACATCGATCCTCAGGCAAATGCTACGAGCGGCGTTGGGATAGAGAGCAAAGGACTCACGAAAAGCGCTTATGAGGTGATCTACGGCAGCATTACAGCCGAAGAAGCGATCATCAAAACCAACATGCCGTATCTATCGCTGCTTCCTTCCCACATCAACATGGTGGGACTTGAAGTGGAACTGGTGAATGAAGAGCAGCGTGAACAGAAACTCCGCAAAGCCCTGGCATCCGTCCGCAAGAAGTTCGAATACATCGTCATCGATTGTCCTCCCTCCCTGAGTTTGATCACCTTGAATGCGCTTTCCGCTGCGGATTCTGTTCTGATCCCCGTGCAGTGCGAATACTATGCGCTTGAAGGACTCGGTCAGTTATTGAACACGATCAATGGTGTGAAGAAGACCTTCAATTCTGCGCTGGATATTGAAGGGGTGCTGATGACGATGTTCGATTCCCGTTTGAGACTTTCCAATCAGATCGTGGATGAAGTGAAAAAGTATTTTGGTGAAAAAGTTTTTTCCGTCATCGTTTCCAGAAACGTCCGATTGAGTGAAGCGCCAAGTTTTGGGAAACCGATCCTGCTGTACGATGCAGTATCGTCCGGCAGTAAGAATTATATCGATCTTGCAAAAGAAGTGATCAAGAACAATGAACAGCATCGCGCATCGCACCGCGGTGCATCGTTGAAATCGGCGGCTCATTAAGAAGATTTGACCGGTCACTCATAGCTACATTGGTGGTTAGCATATTCGATAAATTTTAAAGGACGAAGCATCGCTTCGTCCTACTTTTCATTCGAACACTTAAAATTGTAAAGCGGAAACGCAAAAATGTCCGATCAAAAATCGAAATCAGTTTTAGGAAAAGGTCTCAGCGCTCTCATTCCCCGGATACCGGATCAGCGGTCTATGCCGACCCCGGCATCCGATCCGAAAGAAGGAACCGTGTTCTCTTCCACAATGGAAGTGGAGATCGGAAAGATCTCGCCGAATCCTTTTCAGCCGCGTCTTGATTTTGATCAGCGTTCCCTCGAAGAACTGAAACAATCCATCAAACAGAACGGCATCATCCAGCCGGTCACTGTACGCAGAATGCTCGGCGGAACCTATGAACTGATCTCGGGCGAACGACGTGTGCGTGCTTCGCAGGAACTCGGTAAACGGACGATACCGGCGTACATCATCAATGTAGATACCGACGCAGAGATGCTCGAGATGGGATTGATCGAGAATCTTCAGCGTGAGAATCTCAACCCGATAGAAATTTCACTCTCATTCAAACGATTGATCGACGAGTGCAGTCTTACGCAGGACCAGGTTGCGGAAAAAGTAGGGAAAGAACGGTCCACAGTAACAAACTTTCTGCGTCTTCTGAAACTTCCCGAGAAGATCCGTCAGGGAGTCCGCGACAATAAGATCTCGATGGGTCATGCACGTGCGTTGCTTGGAGTGCAGGACGAGAACAAACAATTGAAATTATATTCCAGGATCATTGATGACGGCTGGTCCGTCCGCAAGATCGAGGATGAGGTGAAAGGGAAAGAACCGAAAAAACCGGGAAAATCATCATCAACGCCGAAGCCGTCGAATCTTCGCGGCGATTCATCATTCAGCGGGGTCGAAACTCAGCTGCGTCATAAGTATGGAACCAAAGTGACCGTCCGGAAAAATCCGACCGGCGGGGGAGAGATCGGAATAGAGTATTACAATGCGGATGATCTGGATCGATTGATTGATCTGCTGGACTCGTAAGAGCAATTGAAAATTGACAATGGACCATGTCCGCTTCCCAAATCATATTCTTCTGCATCATAGAGACCACACACAACATTTCAACGATTAATTATACAACATTATGAAGACCATCATCAAGACCGAAAAAGCACCCCTTCCGATCGGACCGTATAATCAGGCTGTTGCGGTTCAGGGACATTTATTATTTACGGCGGGACAGATACCGCTCGATCCTGTGACCGGACAGATAGTCGGCACGACGATCCAGGATCAGACGAAGCAAGTGTGTGAGAATCTGAAAGCGATCCTCACTGCATCGCATACGGATTTCAACCATACGGTGAAGACGACGGTCTTTCTGAAGAACTTCAATGACTTCGGCGCAATGAACGAAGTGTATGCACAGTATTTCGGAGAGGCATCTCCTGCACGATCTACGGTGGAGGTCGCCCGCCTTCCCAAAGATTCCCTTGTAGAAATTGAAGTGGTAGCATTGATTCCCTGACATGAAACACTCTCTATTATATTCGTTGATCGGCATTCTGGTGATCGTCTCCGCCGGATCAGCACAATATATCTCCAAATACGAACAACCCATCAGCGCTCCCTTCTTTATTACAGCAACATCCGACTCACTCCGCACATTGAACCTGAATGAAGATTCACTGATCGCCGCTCAGATCGGTACAGTTGATACGACAGTCCTTCCCCCAAAATCCACGGCCATTGCAATGCTCGGCTCGATGATTATTCCCGGAACGGGACAGATCTATAATGAATCATATTGGAAGGCCCCGGTTGTCTGGGGCTTTACTTATTATTTCTATTCTGTGTTTCAGAATCAGGACAAGCTGTATAAAGAGCAGCGGTCACTTTTTGAACGTACGATGGGATCAGCCGATACTGCATCGACCAAGACAATAAAAGATAATCTGTTGAAAATAGCGGACGATTACAGGGATCAGCGCGATTTTTACAAACGACAGCGAAATGAGTTCGGATGGTATCTTGCCATTACCTACATCCTGAATGTGGTCGATGCGTATGTGGATGCTGCACTGTTCAACTTTGAAGTGAGTCCGAATCTGCAGGGGACGAATGACTGGAGAATGAATGTGCGTGTGCCGATCCGGAGATAGCATGAGAAATTTAACCATCATTTTATTTTGTTCGATCATCTTTGCCGCAGTCTTTAACGGCTGCGATGACGGTGTGTCCGGCGGTTCGATCCCCGGTCCCGAACGTTTCCTGAGCGAGCAGTCACCGTATTTTCTCAGCGGAACAGTGACGGACGGAAAAGGTTTCCCGCTGGCCGGAGCGGAGATTCACTACATGTTTACTCTGCAGATGCCGGCCAGGACTGCATTCCGGATACCGATGAAAACGATGCCGTCCACACAGATCGGATTCTCCATGCCGGTAGCAGGACAAGCTTCACTCAAGGTGTATCGTCTTGGAACACGGGAATTGGTCGCGACCTTGATCGATGGAGTTCTTCAGGCAGGCAACTATACAGCCACATTCAATGCCGCTCAGATAACGAATGGTTTCTATGTCTATCAATTGATCACAAAAGATTCCTTCATAGAAAAATTAATGTTATTGAACATCAATGATGTTGCGGAACTGGTGAAGACAACGCCTCTGGCACGGACCGATGCGGAGGGGAAATTCCGTCTGCCTCAAAGTCTGTTCGGTTTTGACGAAATGATCAAAGTGACGACAGAAAGGGGACCCGAGGTGGTTACAACGGCCATGATCGATTCCATTGCAATTGTTATACATCAAAGCGGTAAACTTCCATTGGTTCAATGGATGAGCATCAATAAAAACAGCAACATGGAACATTCTTACATACTACAATGAAGAGGCATTTATGATAGAAAAAATACGTGATCAAGAAGCCCTTGACTACCACAGTCAAGGACGAAAAGGCAAACTAGAAATTACCCCCACGAAACCATTCTCCACACAACGTGATCTCTCCCTCGCTTACACTCCCGGTGTTGCCGTTCCTTGTCTCGCAATCGAAAAGAATCCCGAAGATGTCTATAAATACACTGCGAAAGGGAATCTGGTCGCTGTCGTCTCGAATGGAACTGCAGTGCTCGGTCTCGGCAATATCGGACCGGAAGCCGGGAAACCGGTGATGGAAGGGAAAGCGGTACTGTTCAAAAAGTTTGCGGACATTGATGTGTTCGACATTGAGATCAATGCGAAGACACCGCAGGAGATCATCAACGTCGTTCAGGCATTGGAACCGACATTCGGCGGAATCAATCTGGAAGATATCAAAGCACCGGACTGCTTCATCGTTGAAGAACATCTCCGCAAGTCCATGAATATCCCGGTATTCCATGATGATCAGCACGGAACAGCGATCATCTCCGCAGCGGCATTGCTGAACGCGCTGGAGATCGGAAACAAAAAGATCGGTGATGTGAAGGTCGTTTATAATGGAGCCGGCGCTGCGGCGATCGCATGCGCAAATCTTCAGATCGCTCTCGGCGTGAAGAAAGAGAACCTGATCATGTGCGATACGAAAGGGGTCATCTACAAAGGACGCAAGAATGATATGAATCCGTACAAGGAGAAGTTCGAGAACGATACTCCTGCACGCACACTGGCAGATGCATGTGTCGGTGCGGATGTCTTCGTTGGACTTTCTGTTAAAGGGAGTATGACGAAAGAGATGGTGAAGAGTATGGCGCCGAATCCGATCATCTTTGCGATGGCGAATCCCGATCCTGAGATCTCACCGGAAGATGTGAAGAGCGTCCGCGACGACGTGATCATGGCGACCGGTCGTTCGGATTATATGAACCAGGTGAACAACGTCCTTGGGTTCCCGTTCATCTTCCGCGGAGCGCTGGACGTTCGCGCAACAACGATCAACGAGGAAATGAAACATGCAGCGGTGAAAGCACTTGCACAGCTGGCGAAAGAAGATGTGCCGGATTCCGTGATCAAAGCATACGGCGGAACACCGATCACCTTCGGGAAAGAATACATCATTCCGAAACCGCTCGATCCGCGTGCGCTTCGGTATGTAGCGACAGCGGTTGCGAAAGCGGCAGTGGACAGCGGCGTGGCACGAGTGCAGATCGAGGATTGGGAAAAATACGGTGACAAGCTGGAAGAGCGTCTCGGCCGTTCCAAGCGGTTCACGAATCTGCTCTTTATGAAGGCGCGTCAAAAAACAAAACGGATCATCTTCCCCGAAGGGGACGAAGAGAAGATCCTTCGCGCTGCACAGATCCTTGTTGATCAGAATCTTGCTCTGCCGATCCTCGTCGGGAATGAAGAAAAGATCCAGAACAAGATCCGCGACCTACACCTTGAATTCGATTCCCATGTGGAGATCGTCGATCCGAAGACCTTCGCACAGAAGGAACAGTTCGTGGAAGAATTCTATCGACTCCGTCAACGCAAAGGTGCAACACAGTTCTATGCAGAACGGACGATGCAGCAGCGGTTCTATTTTGCAATGATGATGGTCCGTCTCGGATACGCAGACGGTGTCGTCGGAGGTCTTACAACGAATTATCCGGACGCGATCCGTCCAGCACTGCAGGTGATCGGCATGAAGGAGAATATCAAGAACGTCTCCGGAATGTATGCCGTTGTTGCAAAGAAGGGGACATATTTCTTCTCCGATACAACAGTGAACATCGATCCCGATGCCGAGACGCTTGCCGAAATAGCATTGCTCACGGCGCAGACTGTCCAACGGTTCGATGTTGAGCCCAGAGTAGCGATGCTGTCGTTCAGTAACTTCGGAAGTACTAATCATCCGCGATCAGAAAAGATCAAACGCGCCGTACAGATCATCAAAGCCAAGAATCCAAAACTCATGGTGGACGGTGAGATGCAGGCCGATACTGCGGTGACGCCGGAATTACTCGAGAAGGAATTCCCGTTCAGTTCACTGAAGGGTGCTGCAAATGTGCTCATTTTCCCGAGTCTCAACTCGGCGAACATCGCGTACAAACTGATGGGACGAATCGGTGAGGCAGAACTCATCGGACCGATCCTGATGGGAATGGCGAAACCCGTTCATGTACTCCAGCGCGGTGCGGAAGTGGTCGATATTGTGAATATGGTTGCCATTTGCGCTGTTGAAGCAGGCGATCTGCACTGATCCGAATAATGAGCCTCGCATGAATGATGCGGGGCTCTTTGTTCTCTGTCCCGAACGATTGTCTGTGAATGGGGACTAAACTTAGGCGACGATGCAGGTGTCTAAGGAACAACACAAATAAATTTTTGAAGGAACAATGAAAAAGAACATTATCATCGCCATCATTGCCGTGATCGCTCTAGGCGGAGCGACCGGTTTCTATTTTTATTCCAAAAGCGGCGCGGAAGAAATACAGTTCCGTATGGAGAAAGTGACACGCGGCGATATGCAGGTCGTCGTTACAGCAACAGGAACGCTCAGTGCAGTCCGAACTGTGCAAGTCGGTTCTCAGGTCTCCGGTACGCTGCAGAAACTGAATGTTGATTTCAACGACAAAGTGAAACAAGGACAGATCGTTGCACAAATCGATCCGACATTTCTGGAAGCAAGCGTGCGTGATGCTGAAGCGAGTCTTCAGCGCTCCACCGCGCAATACAACGAATCGAAGCGGGCATACGAACGGCAGAAGACATTGCTTGAAAAAAATCTTTCCTCGCAAGCGGAATACGATGCTGCTCTTGCACAATTTGAAGCGAACGATGCAGCACGGAAACAATCTGTCGCCGGTGTTGAACGGGCGAAGATCAATCTCCGATATGCCACGATCAAATCCCCGATCGACGGCGTTGTCATCTCCCGCGCAGTGGATGTGGGACAGACAGTGGCTGCGAGTTTCTCCGCGCCGACGCTATTCACTATCGCGAATGATCTGACGAAGATGGAGGTGCAGGCGAACGTCGATGAAGCGGATATTGGGAAAGTAACAAAAGACCAGGAAGTTTCATTCACCGTGGATGCATATCCCGAACAGATATTCAAGGGAAAGGTGCGCCAGGTGCGGCTCTCACCGCAAGTGACACAAAATGTTGTCAATTATACGGTCATCATCGATGTTCCGAATCCCGACATGAAACTGATGCCCGGAATGACGGCAACAGTGACGATCCTGATCGACAAAAAAGAAGCGGTGCTTCGAGTGCCGAACTTTGCACTCCGGTTCAATCCTCCGGAAGAATATATTGAACAGAAAAAGGATTCAACGAAGAATGACGGGAACGATTCCGCTCGTGCTGAACGCCGCAAACAGTTCATGGAACGGATGCAGCGCGAAGGCGGCGGCGGAATGGGAGGCGGCGGATTTGACCCTGCTGCGATGCAGAGAAGATTCGGCGGCAGAGGACCGAGCAGGCTGTGGGTGATGAATGATAAGAAAAAGCTTGAATCGATCATGGTGCGCACCGGTATGACTGACGGAACATTCACCGAGATCGTCCGCGGAAAAATTGAAGAAGGAAAAGAGATCGTCGTCGGCACGGTCGCTCCGAAATCGCAGACCAATGCCGCGAACAATTCACCGTTCAATCAGCAGCGTCAGGGACAGGGTCAGGGCGGCGGAATGCCGAGAAGGTTCTGATATGGGAATCCTCGATACTTTTGATATTGCACTGAATTCCCTGACACGGAACAAGGTCCGTTCATTTCTGACAATGCTCGGCATCATTATCGGTGTCGGTGCGGTGATAGCAATGATGGCGGTCGGCACCGGAGCGCAGGAGAGCATCAAACAACAGATCGCCTCCCTAGGAACGAATGTCATTCTCGTCTTTCCTGGTTCATTCAATCAAGGGGGAGTCCGTTCCGGTACCGGGACCTCTGCATCCATCACACCTGAAGACCTGATCGCGATACAGACACAATGTCCGGCTGTTGCGTCGGCGTCCCCTTCTGTGCGGGACGGAGGACAAGTTGTTTATCAGGAACAGAATTGGCGTGCAAGCATCCTCGGAGTGACCCCAGAGTATTTTATCATCCGCAGCTGGCCTGTTTCCAGCGGACAGTATTTTACGGAAGCGGACGTGCGTGGTGCGACAAAGGTGTGTGTGATTGGTCAGACGATCGTCGATAATCTGTACAAAGGTGCTGATCCTGTCGGTACTGTTCTGAGGATCAAAAAGATGCCGTTCAAAGTTGTCGGCGTCCTCGCGGTGAAAGGACAATCCGCTCAAGGAAGCGATCAGGACGATATCATCATTGCTCCGTACACTACGGTGCAGAAGAAGATGTCCGGTCAGACATTTCTCGGAAGTATGCTTGCTTCTGCCATCAGTGAGGATGCAATGCCCGAAGCGCAGGGTCAGATCACCGAACTGCTCCGCACGCGGCACAAACTTCAGCCGTGGGAAGAGAGCGATTTCACTGTCCGAAGTCAGACCGAGATCGCAACAGCCGCACAGTCCACCACGCAGGTGCTTACGATTTTGCTTGCTTCCATCGCTTCGATTTCACTTATTGTCGGCGGAATCGGGATCATGAACATCATGCTCGTTTCCGTCACGGAACGGACGAAAGAGATCGGGATCCGCATGGCGATCGGTGCGACTGCAAAAAACATCATGATGCAGTTCCTCATCGAAGCGATCGTGCTCAGTCTGCTCGGCGGACTGATCGGTGTGATCCTTGGTGTGCTTTCTTCCAATCTTATTTCGGCTCTTGCCGGCTGGACGACGCTGGTCTCTCCGACTTCGATCATCCTTGCATTCGTCTTCTCGGCGGCTGTGGGGATCTTTTTCGGACTTTATCCTGCGAGGAAAGCGGCACAGCTCAATCCTATTGATGCACTTCGGTACGAATGACATTACAACAGCACATTACCTTCATCCTTAATCCTGCAGCAGGCCGTGGAAAAGCTCAACACATCCACGCCGCTCTGCAGGATACGCTGAAACATTCCGCACTCAATTACACGTATCATCTCACCTCCGGTCCCGGTGACGCCACAACGCTTGCCCGGAAAGCGAGTTCATCTTCGTCCATCGTGGTTGCAATCGGCGGTGACGGAACTGTGAACGAAGTCGCTGCCGGACTCGTTGGAACGGATGCTGCAATGGCTGTGATGAGCGAAGGTTCCGGAAATGACTTTGCCCGCCTCGTGAATGCCCCGAAGAATCCAACAGAACTTTTGGCGTTACTGGCTGATCCTTCCATTCAAAAATTTGATTCAGGAACCGTTCGGCTGATGCATGAGGATGGAAGCGTAACGGAACGGTCGTTCATCAATTCTATCGGACTTGGTTTCGATGCTGCGGTCGCAAAAAAAGTAAGCTCCATCCGATGGATGCGCGGCATCCCGCTCTATCTTACTGCCTTGCTTCACACTCTTGTCGGATATCAGCCGCACCGGTTCACCGTGCAAAACGGGACTGAACGGTGGGAGAAGAATTATTTTCTGTTGTGTATCGGTAATGGAAAGTGGGAAGGGGGCGGATTTATGTTGACGCCGAATGCGGTCCCGGATGATGGTCTTTTTGAGGTGTGCGGGGTGACCGGTGATTCCATTTATAAGGTTCTTCCGGTACTGCCATCTGTCATGACCGGAACACATCTCGGGAAGAGATATATCGAGTCCTTTAATTCAACCTCTCTCACCGTTGAGAGCGATAAAGGATTCCCTATCCATGGTGACGGAGAAATTTTAGGGTGGAAAGTGTTAAAAGCTGAAATTTCTTTGATTCCGCAATCGTTATTTGTTGTCCTACCGCACAAAACATGATTCTTGTGCGTCTAACCTATTGCCTTCGCTCCGGAAAAAACTATATTAGACGAAGACGAATTCGGACAACCTTTACCATTTTAAACTATGCCGCCACCCTATAAAAATTTCCCGACTCACAACGAAGAGATGCGCAAGTATGTATTGAAGCGTGACCGCATGTGCTGCCAATGGCCCGGATGCGGAAGTACGCTCAATATCGATGTCCTGTTCCTGATCGAAACTGAGAACGGGAATTCTCCCGACGGTTCGATGTTCTACAAGAACGGTGTGACCCTCTGTCCCAAACACATGGAGATCGTCAATCTTCATGACAAAGCATTCAGCCCTCTCATCTTCGATCTGATCCAATTGGTGGAATTCGAACGTGATCTGCAGGAAACAGAGAAAGTGTATAAAGAATTGCTCTCAACCAGATGAATAATTGAACAACTCCGACATTTTTGTTATACTATATCCGTCCTCGTTACCAGGACGGATTTTTTATTTCCTTACAACGAATTTATCCTTTTTGTCATTCTCGCATTCTTTTGGCGGGAATCTATTAATAGATGGCCGGTTAAAACATTCGGGCATGACAACTCTGCATATTCAAAAAGATTCTGTGCAGATCTATTTACGGAGCATTGAATGCACATAGCCGATATACTGAAACAACAGGCACCACATTTAAGTTTTGAATTCTTTCCGCC
>CAIVNT010000501.1 GCA_903907305.1 uncultured Ignavibacteriota bacterium | reverse complement strand
TGCGGGGCAGACCGATTCGCAGCGTCCGCATTCTGTGCACGTGTATCCGTCCAACAGTTGTTTCCATGTAAGATCTTCAATATCGCTTGCGCCGAATTTGGTCAGCGTCTCATCCTGCAGATTGATCGGAGTGAGTGCTCCTTTCGGTTTTAGCGAAGAGAAAAACACGTTGGGAATTGACGACAGCACATGAAAATGTTTTGAATACGGCAGATAGTTCAGGAATGCTAGAACGAGTGTAATGTGTCCCCACCAAAATAATTGTTCGGCAAAATATGTTCCCTGTGAATAATTGAATCCGATCGCCGGCGACAAGAATGATGAGACGGGATAATTCCATCCTGCATCATAACCATACTTGTGAATACCGATCCTTGCGGCATTCTGAAGAAGTGTCGTGCTGACGATCAGGAATATCCATGCGAGGATCATTGCGGCATCTTTGCTTCCGTGAGCATCCACTTGAAGGCGTTTGACTTTTGTGATAAATCGTCTCCACAGTGAGCCGAGCACTCCCAGCATCACCAGGATACAGAAGATCTCCTGCGAGAATGTGATGACAGAGTATGCACCGCCGAGGAACGAGAAAGAGAAATGACCGAAGAGTCCTTCAAGGATCGATTCTATCACGACAAGCGACAATGCAAGGAATCCCCAAAAGATCATCACATGCAGCGATCCTGCTATCGGTTCACGCATCAGTTTTGTCTGCAGAATGGCGATAGAGAAGACATTCCGTAATCGTTTCGCGATATCACCGAAGCGATTATCCGCTTTCCCTAAGCGCAACGTTGCCAGAACTTTTTTTGCGCTGACGCCGAAGAGTATGATGGAGCCGAGAAACAAGAGGATGAAAGCGATCTGGTTAAGTTCCATGAAGGATTCCTTTTGATGAACATTGCATCGCTGTTCCGGTGGTAAGCGATCCGGAGCAATGTTACGTCGTAAGATCTAACGCGACGAATGTTTTCCGTTCTTTAATATAATAGACCCGGCGTCCATTCATAAAGAATGAATCCGGAACCGCATAGGCGGTCGATCCATTCAGGACATCGGAATATACTTTTTTCTTTGTGGTGGTGTCAATAATATACAATGTATTTCTAAGATTCCGCTCATCATCCACGCTCTTTTGATAGATATTGAGCACATGATGTGTTGCATTACTGATGATATCAGCGCTGACAAATCCCTGTTCTTTGTTCAGCAGGGACCATACGTCGACGTCATCTTCCGGGTTTGCCTGACGGGAAAAGGTAAAGTCTGTCTTTTCATATTGTCCGTTTTCCGGAACATCCTCCGGGAGTTCATTCATTTCTTCCAGAAGATCTCCCGTGCGTTCGTCCAATTTATAATAGAGGCGGCGCTCGAACAGATCTTTATAGCCAAACACGAATGGACGCTTCAGTGCAAGGAATGAATAATCAATGTTCTTCCAACGGATCGTTCCTTCGGCAAGATCGACAGCGGTAATGCCTTTCTGTTCAGGCATGTCCGGTTTTCTGAATCCGTGAAGATAGAGCCTCTCCTTCGTTATGCCGCTGAGACCGATCCACCACGGCTCGTCGAACATTTTATTCCTCCACAAGACGGAGCCATTCTCTTCAGCAAGGCAAAAGAATGTGACCGATTTATTTTCAGTATTACGATCCTCGCCGACGATCACGCCATGGTCGGAGAACATGATCCTCCATAGAGTATTTTCCGCGGTGAATTTCCAGAGAGGATTCATCCGGTTGGAAGAAAAGAGGGAAAAAAATTTCATAACGTAAAAATAGGTGAATATCCTTTCACATTCAATGTGTTGAGGATCAAAATTCTTTTTGCGAACGGAAAAATCAGTTGATATATACTCGAATTCGGAATATATTTCCAGCACAACCGAAGCAGAAAGAGGTTATGGGAAACCAGCAAATTTTGCTCATCATTTTGGGAATGATCATCGTTGGCGTTGCTGTTACCGTGGCGATCATTTTAGTGAATGAAAATGCTGTTACTGCTAATAGAGATGCTATCGCAGCAGACCTGCTGAATCTTTCAGTGAAAGCCCAGCAGTACTATAACACCCCTTCTTCCATGGCGGGGGGCGGACATACGTATATCGGTTTGACTGCTGATGCAGCCGGAATGCTTCGGTTGGTATCTCCTGCATTCTCGAATAATGGGAATGGTGTCTATACTATTAGGACAGCCGGAACAACGTCACAAGTGGTGATCGAGGGACTGGGGAACGTGGAATTGTCCGACGGATCCTTTCCCACGATATCGTGCGTGATTCGACCGGGCAATGCTACCGTAACGATTGAGAATTGATCAAAGATGATTTTAACTTTTGCAACCGTTGATGTTCTCAACGGTTGTTCTGTTTTAAAGAGCGCGCTTGTTTGGTTTGCTTCTCTCTTCAAATCTTGGTAAATTTCAACAGCAAACGGGAAAATTACGAACATTTATCAAGGATCAATTAATTATGGCAATTAAAGTAGGTATCAACGGTTTCGGTCGTATTGGTCGCCAGGTGATCAGTGCGCTCGTCGAAAAGAACGTTCTCGGTAAAGAGATCGATATTGTTGCTGTTGTGGATGTCAGTACAGAAGCTGATTATTTCGCATATCAATTGAAATATGATTCCGTTCATGGTCATTTCAAAGGAACGGTCACCAGTGAGAAAAGCTCCCCGTCAGCGGAACACGATGATGTTCTTGTTGTGAACGGACACAAGATCAAATGCGTTCTGGCGCAGAAAGATCCTTCACAGCTTCCGTGGGGCGCACTCGGAGTTGATATCGTTATTGAATCAACCGGACTCTT
>CAIVNT010000500.1 GCA_903907305.1 uncultured Ignavibacteriota bacterium | reverse complement strand
CACCGACAGTCTGATGGTGAAGAATACCGGAACAGCGGCGCTGTTCATCCGTTCCATCCGTTCGCTGGATACGAACCGCTTTACCGTTCCCATGACCGATGCGATGATCGTTCCTTCCGACTCGATCTGGGTGCATGTGACCTATCATGCCGGTGAGATGGCACAGCATTCCTCGGTGATCGAATTCCTCCATGATGCACAGAAGGGGATCGATTCAGTGCATGTGACGGGACATGGAATGATGCCGCTCTATGCTGCATCGGCGAAGAACATTAACTTCGGTGAAGTGAGGATCGGAACTTCGCGTCCTGATTCGTTAGAGATCTCAAATGCCGGAAATTCGCCTTTGGTCATATCTTCCATCACAGTGAAGGATACACAGTTTACTGTCATACCCGATTCATTCACGGTGCCGGCGAACGGCAGCAGAAAAATGCTGCTGATATTCGCACCGAACCATCGAGGTGCAAATGCGCCATCGCTCATCGTCCGTCACAACGCAGCGTCAGCTGCGGATACGATCGTGCTTCACGGTACCGGTGTTGAACCGCTCTTCGTTGTGAACCGGACCCATCTCGACTTCGGCATGATGGAAAAGGACAGTGTCCGGACCGATTCTGTGACGGTTTCGAATCCGGGGAATACCGCACTCATCATCGATTCCGTCTCTGTCCAGGATGCAATGGTCACGGTTTTCCCGAAGAGTGCCGTTATTGCCAAAGGAGATTCGATGAAATTCTCAATCTCCATCCATCCTCAAGCGACGGGCACACTCACCGGTTTGGTGAAATTCCGGAACAATGCACCGGTATCGCATGATACTGTCCATTATAAGGTGAATGTCGGTCCGCCGGTCTTTACGATGAACAGACGGGTGCTGAATTTCCGGACGACGCTCGCCGGGAAACAGCGGTCCGATACACTCTCCATCCTCAATACCGGCTCGTTCGATCTGAACATCACCTCCGTCACCATCTCGGATTCTTCTTTCCAGGTGATCGGGATGAAGCAGAACGTGAAACCATCGGCAGGATTTGCTGCTGCGGTCATCTTCGCTCCGAAGAGGGGGGGAGTGAAGAACGGAATGATCATCTTCACGCACAATACGAAACGGCAGACCGATACGCTGTTCGTCTCAGGCAAAGCGATTGAAGTTTCCACTATTGCCGCTGCACGATCTCTGAATATCGGAAGTGACGCGGTGATCGAAGGGACGGTGACCAGAACAAAAGGAACGCTCGCTTTCATTCAGGATTCGACCGCGGCGCTTGCCGTCGTACCGGGACAGAAATGGTGGAGCGATTCACTTGCCTCCGGCGGTATAATAATGGGAGATGTCGTCCGGATCGGCGGAGTGTTGACGCAGTCGGGTTTCCTGACACAGATCGCCGTGAATGACTCCATTGAGTTCATTCGTCCGTCGCGCGGTGCAGCGCTTCCGAAAGCTCTTTCTGTAACACTCGCGCAGGTGAAGACGGGAGGAGAACAATATGAGAGCAGACTCATCTCGCTCAAGAATGCGTTCATCGTGAACACGGCAGATACAGCGTTCATACTCTCAACATCCTATGCCATCGTCGATCCGACGGATTCAACGAAGTCTGTGATGCTGAGGATCGGCGCTTCCGGTCAGACCGATCTTGCCGGACGGAAACTACCGAAGAAGAATTTCAACTTCCTCGGCGTGCTCACACAATCACACGTATCCGATTCCAGCAAAGGATATCAACTTCTGCCGCTGTTGAACACGGACCTCGAATCCGATCCGACCATTGTGCAGGAATGGGCGTTGGGTTTCCCGACAGAATATATTCTCTATAATAATTTCCCGAACCCGTTCAATCCAAGTACGACGATCCGTTTTGGTGTTCCCGAAGCGAGCAGCGTAAAGATCGAAGTATTCGATATTCTCGGACGCAGGGTGAAGGAATTATTCAACGACCAAATGGATGCGGGTTACCAGCAGATCGTCTGGCATGCAACTGTTGCCTCGGGAGTCTATCTCTATCGTATCGAAAGCAGATCCATCTCCGATCCGAAAAAAGTGTTCGTGAACGTAAAGAAGATGATGTTGCTCAAGTAATTTCAATAATCCATAATGCTGTAATTTTATGATGTTCGCTCCACCTTAGAGGTTTTAGTGAAAAGATTCTCAGTTGCTCAAAGTATAATTGTTCTGCTCGTGTGTGTAAATTACACTCTCATTGCACAAACATGGACACTTCCTGCCAGCGGCATTTTTGGCAACGTGCAAAGCGGCGTCGTTTTTTTGGATGCAAATAACGCCATCGTTGTCGGCGGATATACACAGCCGAGAGTCCGCAAGACCACGGACGGAGGTGCGACATGGACGACGCCATATTCGAGTACTAGTTACTATCGTCTGAATGCGGTCTGCTTCACGAATACGACCAACGGATATGCCGTGGGTGACGTTGGAACTCTTTTGCATACCACGAATGCTGGAGACACTTGGTCATTTCAATCGAATCCTGTTGCTGCGGCATATCAATATCTGTACGGCGTATCATTCTTTGATGCGA
Source organism: uncultured Ignavibacteriota bacterium (assembly GCA_903907305.1). Classification (GTDB taxonomy): domain Bacteria; phylum Bacteroidota; class Ignavibacteria; order UBA10030; family UBA8401; genus UBA8401. The sequence continues at coordinate 2,844 of CAIVNT010000500.1, read as the reverse complement.
ACCACGGAATTGCTGTAGGGGCTGCAGGTAGTATCATTTGGACCTCCGATGGAAGTACATGGAACACTCCGTCAACCAACCCCGGAATATATTTGAATGCCGTCTGTTTTTACAGTGCAACGAATGCTATTGCAGTGGGAAGCGGCGGGGCAATCGTCAAAACAACGAACGGCGGTGTTGATTGGACGAGCATCTCAGCCGTTAACGGAAATTCTCTGACTGCCGTCAAATTCTTTAATGGAAATACTGGTATCGCTGTTGGTGCCACGGGAACTATCCTGCGAACGACGGACGGCGGTGATTCCTGGGCGGAAATTTCCGCTCCCGCAACGGATGCCTACCGGGCAATTTCCTTCTATAATATTTCCAATGGGGTGATCTCCGGAGACGGACCGCGTTTAGCGAAAACGACTGACGGCGGATTGACCTGGACGAATATGGCAACCGCTGCTTTTTCTGCATCAACCTACCTGCCGGGAGTTTCTTTCATTGATAAGGACAAGGGGATCGTGCTTGGTTCCGATAATTCCAGCGGATTTATCTATAGTACAGCAGATGCCGGTCTTCCCGTCGAACTCACTTCATTTACCGCAATGGAAAAAAACGGAGAGATCATATTGAAATGGCAGACTGCGTCCGAAATCAATAATTATGGATTCCGGATCGAACGTCGGGATGGCAATGTCGAATGGTCCACAATCGGTTTTGCTGAAGGCCATGGCACGGCAAATTCACTTCATGAATATTCCTTCACCGATAATCAGCGTTCATCAAATGGATGTTCTTACCGGCTGAAACAGATCGACCGCAATGGTGCATTCAAATATTCTCATGAAGTGGATGTGATCAACGGTTCTTCTCCGGCAAAGTTTGAACTTATGCAAAATTTTCCCAACCCGTTCAATCCTTCAACCGCGATCAAATTTCAGGTTCCATCCGCCGGAAATGTGACGGTGAGAGTGTATGATAATATCGGCAGAGTCGTTGACGTGCCGGTGGATCGGATGATGGAAGCGGGATACCACACCACTGCGTTTAACGGAACATCGTTGTCCAGCGGTATCTATATTGTCCGCCTTTCCTTCGGCGGTAGATCCCTTATTCAAAAAATTGTGTTGATGAAATAAGCTGTTGTCAGAGAACGTATTGTAATGCCGTGACCCGTAGTCATGGCATTACTGTTTTATTTTCAATTGGGTTTAATCCCCCGACGCTTGCATAGCAATGTCGTTCCAATCATTTCTCCTAGGTTTGCATTATAGGATTTCCCTGAATGTCTCTCTATATTACAGAGCCATTTTAACAGTGATTATTGATGAAATATCTATCTATTCTATTATTATTTGCATGCACGTTCGCACTGAGAGCACAGGATGTGCCGTCCGTGCATCAGCGGGAATGGGAATACTATCGCCTGCATCCGGAGATGGTCGGCTCATCGGTCGTTGCTTCGGCCGGAGTGCAGTATGCAGGCTTAAAGAAGAATGAAACGCTCAACGGAATTATCTACGGTTTCCATCCGTATTGGATGAACGGTGCAGAAGCGAATTACGATTTCTCTCTGCTCACGCATCTGGCATATTTCAGCGGCGATGTCGATCCGACGACGGGAACATTCTCTTCCACGAACAGCTGGGCTTCCGCAACGGTGATAACGAAAGCAAAGCAAAAGGGAGTTAAGGTCCATTTCACCATTACGCAGTTTTCCAATCACGCCGCGCTCTTCAACAGTTATCCTAACAAGATCAATCTGATCAAGAATATCGTTGCGCAGATAGACTTGCGCAGTGCGGACGGCTGCAACGTGGATGTGGAAGGAACCAGCAGCTTTACCGTCGCAATGGCGGACAGTTTCAAGAGATTCATCAAGGCGCTCGGTGACAGCCTGCATGTGCGAGGGAAAGAATTATGCGTTGAACTGCCTGCAGTGGATTGGTCCAGCTCATGGTATGTGTATGGACCGGCATTTTTTTCTTTTGTAGGGAATTCTGCCGACCAGTATTTTTTGATGGCGTATGATTATTGGTGGTCTGGCAGTTCAAATGCAGGACCGGTTGCACCGCTTCAATCTTCCGCTATTACCGATCAATGGCACGCACTGCGGAGCATCAACACATTCCTCAGTAAAGGTTGTCCTCCGGAAAAACTGATCGCCGGATTCCCCTATTACGGCTACGATTGGCCGACAACATCCTCCGCAACTATGGCGACTGCTTCCGCTTCGGCAAGTTCGCGAACGTACACCGTCGTCAAGAATTCGTATATAGACACGATCCCGGAATCCAGACAATTTTGGAGCAGCACGTACAATACCAGATTCTATAAGTATGTCAGCGGCGGTACATGGCGGCAAACATGGTATGATGATTCGACGAGTCTTTCCACGAAATATGATTCCGTGAAGACGAAGCATATCGCCGGCACCGGCATGTGGGCACTTGGATACGATGGTGCAGAGAAAGAATTGTGGAATGCATTACGGCGATCGTTTGTCACACGCATTATTGAAAAAGTAAATATGCCTGCAGAGTTTCTGCTGCTGCAGAATTATCCCAACCCATTCAATCCCGCCACCACCGTGCGGTTCATCGTTCCCCAAACCGGCATCGCCATTGTGACCGTCAAGAATCTACTCGGACAAACCGTTGCAACACTCTATTCCGGGAAGGCAGAGGGGGGCAAAATATTTGAGCGGATATTTGACGGTAAAGGATTATCCAGCGGAATGTATTTTCTCCATCTGCAATCGGGTGAATATTTCCGGACAAGAAAAATGATCCTTCTTCGGTAAATTGTGCAGAACGGTGAAGCGGCGAATGAATGATTGAATCACTTTCCAAGTAT
>CAIVNT010000499.1 GCA_903907305.1 uncultured Ignavibacteriota bacterium | reverse complement strand
CGTACGGTCGTCTAACCGATATCTGGTCCAGCGTCATCATTGATTTTAATTCGCCGATTTCCGCTCTCCGTAATGTTTCCAGTTCATCAAGATTGATCAACATCTTCTCTGCAAGAGAAATCAATGAATCTTTATTGTCGGGCCTAATGGTTCCGACATACTTATACGATTCAAGTGAAGGCGGTATTAGCCGAGAGAGCCAAGTAGTTTTCTCGATACCTTGACCGCCAACGAAAATGATTGCTGTTTGATTCGTGATTGTCGGATCTATCGCGCATCCTACTTGTCCAACCAGCCAGCGCTTCAGATAGTCCACAAGAAGGCCCTTCTCTGATGGATCTTTCAGCGTCACGGTATCTGCAAGCATTGCGATGTAATCATTCTGTCCGTCCCATGTCGGATTGTTCACGAAATAATATTTGAAGGGATCGATACTTGTTGAAAAATCTGATTCTAGAATCCTGCACATCGGTTCATAGTTGATTGGTATCCCCTTGTGAACAAGTTCTCTGAAAATCGATTTCGTATCACGGTCGGTCAGAGGCGAATAGTTACCAGTCTGATGGCGGCGATATTCCACCATCCCCGTCACTTCATTATATCTAAAAGAATAATGGTTATTCAGGTAATCTTCCACTGCCGCCAGCTTTGATTCAGAATAGCGTGCATTAACATCTGCAACTGTCTCGAGTACCTTCTCTTCTGGTAACGGCGGCTGATTCCTGCTGTTGACGGCCAGAGCTATATTAGCAATATCTCCGACATCAATATTTTGTTTTGTCAGTGTTCCCGTAAGACTTACGATATTGTTTGTCCTGTCGCCCGGCATTGCTGGCTGGATGACCTGTGTAAGCGGTTTGCCTTTCTTTTTCTGTCCGTCCGTACTTACCTTATTCTTATTTGATGGTATTGTCGCATCAGGTATAGCAGTAATATCTATCTGTCTGCGATTCTCATTGACATAGATATCGGGATCCGATGAGAAGAAACACGCACGGGCAACATCTTTCGTATGATCTGGTTCTTTCCGATACCTTTCGGTAAATTCATTGCTGACATTTTCATAGATAGCAGAGAATTTATCTGCATCAGTGACAGGTTGATTCAATTCATAAATTATTTTTATTCCGTCTCCACTGGGGGAGGTAAAAAGAATAAAGGTATTTGGATCCTTTATCAAATTCTCCCTCATATGTGAAAGGCTGCCGTTCAGATGATCGATGTCGATGATTAAGTGTTGGGCGGAAATCAGGTTCTCATTTTTTCGTACATTACCTTTCATCTGAGAAAGAGAGAAAAATGGAAGACGATTCTTCTTAGCTTCCTTTCTTTCATCCGGATCTGAAATACTACGGATGTCTTCTACTAATTTACGTGTGTCGTCGTGTTCCTTGATGATCTTGACAACGTCATCGAGAGTTGTTTGCGAAAGCGGCTTCTTGGATTGCAATACGTGTTTCCCATAATAAGCGGGAATACTGCTGAGGGGGAGAAGCGGTTTACTACTTTGTCCTTGTTGGTTGTGATTGGAATTGTTCATTATGTTTTTCATTATATATTATCATTTTCAAAGTCTTTAAAGCGTTTGAGTAGGTTATTGGGTTGACACTTGCTTTCAGTCCGAAGTAATCTGCTGCCATCTTTTCAGCGAGAACTGAGTCAACAAATGTGAAATACGTCTTTCCATTATCCCCGTAGGTGGACTGGAGATTAAGTCCATTCGAAAGCAGAAAAGCCGATAAATTAAAATCTTTTGTAGTGTAAGTTGTCATTATTTTATTCCTTCCATTTTCATAATATCCGAGATTGTCTTGTCGTCAAACTCTTTCTCAAAATCAGATCGTTTTTTTGGGTCGAGAATGCCAAATGCGACAAGATTGTCATAGACATATTTTATCCTGTCGTAGGCAGTGAAAGCTTCCGTTACTTTATACAACGTATCGTTATTGTTCGCGCGACTTGCGAGTTTCCCAATTGTGACCGCGTTTAGGTAGGCATGTTGTAGGGCTTGAAAAATACCGAAGTGAATAACACTCTGTTGAGTGCTATGGTCTTTCCTCTTCATTTGTGGTGTGTATCCTTTTCTGGCGTATAGCCAATTTCATTTCTGATTTTCATCAGGATTCCTTCGTTTGATTTTAGTTCATGCTGCAGCG
>CAIVNT010000498.1 GCA_903907305.1 uncultured Ignavibacteriota bacterium | reverse complement strand
TTCCGTTCGCCGCCGCCGAATGAATCGGATTTCGGGAACTCACGTTTTCGCTGATCGCCTCTATCGCGCAAGGTTTCTCCGCTGCGTCTGTCATCACGTTTGAATCCGCCTTCACGTCGTTCCGGCCGTGCGCCAAAACTCGGACGTCCGCCTGTGCGGGGAGTGCTCCGTTTGAAGCGATCACGGCTCTCACCGCGGTTCTCACGGTTAAAATTCTGTTCCCCATCGTCGTTGGGGGAAGATGCGTGTTCGCTCTTTGCCGGTTTTTCTTCGACCTTGTTGTAATCAAAGTCGGGATATTTCTTGATCTCGAATTTCTTGCCGATGAACTGTTCGATCTTCTTTACGTGGCGCGCTTCACTGCGGGTGACGAATGTTAATGCATCACCTTTGGATAATGCCCGTCCGGTGCGGCCGATGCGATGGATATAATCTTCAGCAAAACCGGGAATGTCATAGTTGACGACGTGCGAAATTCCCTCAACGTCTATACCGCGCGCGGCGACGTCCGTTGCGACCATCACCTTATACTGTCCCTGCTTGAACCCTGCAAGTGCGCGCTGGCGTTGTGCCTGCGTCCGGTCCGAGTGGATGGAGATCGCTTTGATCCCATTCTTGTGGAGATTGTTCGATACTTTTTCTGCACCGATCTTCGTCTTAGAGAAGACCAAGACGCAGTCCAGATCTTTTTCCTTCAGAATGTGAATGAGCAGACTTAATTTTTTGTCTTCGTTCACGGAATAGAAATGCTGTGTAACCGTGGTTGCCGGAGTGCGGCGTTCGCCGACTTCGATCAGTTCCGGAGATTTCTGGATATCTTTTACCAGTGTCCGGACCTGTTTGGACATTGTCGCCGAGAACAATAGTGTTTGACGTGATGCGGGAGTCTGCTTAATGATCAAACGCATGTCGTCGATGAATCCCATATCGAACATTCTGTCCGCTTCGTCCAGCACTAATACTTCAACGTGTGAAAGATTGACCGAGCGGCGTTCAAGATGATCGATCAGTCGTCCCGGTGTTGCGATAAGAATGTCAACGCCGCGGGAGAGTTGTTTCAATTGGTTTTGGATGTTCGTTCCGCCGTAGACGGACAAGCAGCGAAGCGATAAGAAGCGTCCGTATTGTTTCACAGCATCTTCGATCTGCTGTGCAAGTTCGCGTGTCGGTGTGAGCACGAGCGCTTTTACGTGATGATTTTTTTCGGTGCTCTCAGCGAGACGGTTCAGGATAGGGAGCGTGAATGCTGCCGTTTTTCCGGTACCGGTCTGCGCGCAGCCGATGATATCTTTTCCTGCAACAGCAGCGGGGATCGCACGTGACTGGATCTCTGTGGGGACGGTAAATCCCGTTGCAAGAATTCCTTGCACTAACCGGTCATTCAGACCAAGTTCTTTAAAAGCCATTATAATTCCTTTGTTCATTGCACTTCGTGCAGTGTCGGAATCCGCAGTGATGAATGGTCAAACCATTCCAATGGGAACTCGTCGTATTCTGCGATGCAATAAAATTTGATGGTGAAAATGACTCGCTGCTGTGCGAAGGAATTGCGAGAGGAGAACCTATTCGAAAATGCCGTCTGAGAAGCGTGTCGTTATTACCGCTTCCGACGTTGTCCGCTGAGTGATGGTACACGTGCGGAGATTTGTTGGTGGATCAGATGCGGCGTTGCATATTTGCAACGGTGTAAGATACAGAAAGATATTCAGACTTCCTATTCCGAAATGTTAAATCTCTTTAATATGTCCGAATTGAGCGGTACGGTCTTTTACCACGAAGAGCAGAAAGAAGAAAAAGGAAGTGAACCGTTCGCTCGCAGCGAACGGTTCACAGTGTAATATCCATTACATATCTTTCCACACCGCTTTCCGTTTTTCCACAAACGCTTTCATTCCTTCTTTCTGATCTTCGGTGTCGTAAAGATCTGCGAAAATTCTGCGTTCGTACTTGATCCCTTCTTCGAGCGAAAGTTCATCCGCTTTGTTCACTAATTCTTTTGATGCGATCACTGCCGTCAGCGGTTTTGATGCGATCTTCTTCGCCAGGGACTTTGCTTCTTCAAGAAGGAATTCGTTCGGCAGCACTTTATTGACCAGTCCGAGTTTGAACGCTTCGTCGGCGGAGAACATATCGCCGGTGAGGAGCAGTTCCATTGCACGGTATTTGCCGACGGCTCGCGTCAATCGCTGCGATCCCCCCATACCCGGGACAACTCCGAGATTAATCTCCGGCTGTCCGAACTTTGCGGATTCACTTGCAAGAATAATGTCGCACGCCATCACCAATTCGCATCCGCCGCCGAGGGCGAATCCGCTCACCGCCGCAATGATCGGTTTTTTGATCAAGCGGAGCTTATAGAACGGCTCGAATTGATTGTCGTTGAACATACGGTCTGCGTTCTTTTCCATCATTTCCTTAATGTCGGCGCCGGCCGCGAATGCCTTTTCATTACCTGTTATTATAGAGCACTTCACCTCCGGATCGATGTCCAAAACAGATAAAGATTCAAACAATTCACGCAATACCTGCGAGTTCAAGGCATTGAGTGCCTGAGGACGGTTGATCTGGATTACCGCATATCCCTGTTCTTTTGTGATGATCAATGTTTCGGGTGTCATATGTTCTCCGATGGTAAGAGTGCCGATTTTGTGCCGAAATATAGCGGAACACGATGGAAAATGAAACAAGATATTTACCCCTTGATTCCCGTCCTAAAATCAAAGAAATTCAGGATAGATATTCACAACGGAGACAATATGAGAACAATCGTTATCGCACTGCTGGTGCTTACTGCATCGGCATACTCACAGAAGAATTATTCTGAAGCTCGTCCTGTGATCGGATGGGATTCCTTGAAGACACTGTTCGTCTATCCGGAGATCGCGCGGCGCGCGGGAGTTGAAGATGCTGCCCGGGTCAGTATCACGGTCGATTCGCTCGGTCAAATAACAGATGTTGAATTTGCCGGTGCCGGCATCTTCAGCGAAACCGTAAAATCGGTTGTGCGATCTGTGCAATGGGTACCGGAAACGTTGAATGGACAGCGCCGCAATTCTCAGACGGTCTTCGATGTCCAATTCCAATTGAAAAATAAAAAAGTATTCCCCAAACGGAGAGTACTGACAATCGAATCGACGAATCCTGCTGTACGGTAACATCCTGGACTGTTCGATACTCATCATGCTGCATGCGATGATGAGTATCTGCACCAGAATAGCTTGTCCGAAAGGAGGAGGTATGGAACTCCATATCGACCACATCAAAATAGTCAGAACTATCGGCCGCGTTCTCTCACTACTGCTCTTCATCCTCTGGGGGTCATTCTTTATCGAACATCTTTCCTGGTTCCGGACGGAAACTATGAACACTCCTCCGATCCGGGTCTGGTTCGCTCAGGGATCTCACTTTCTGCTTCTGCTCGGATATATCGTTTCGTTGAAATGGGAGAGAGTCGGCAGCCTCTTCATTGTGATCAATGCAATACTTTTCTTCGGATACATCGCAGGGATAAAAGCTGTTCCGTTCGTCACTATCAGTATTCTGCCGGTATTGTTCTATGGATACTGCTGGGTAAAGTCCCATCATTCTTCACTCCATACGGTTCAATCGTAATTGTGGAATATCATTGGTGCCGGAAAGAATGATATCCGGGAGAGTAGTCTCAACTGCACCACATCATTGGATGATGATATCCATTGATCGTTCAATGTGAGAGGAACGACTATGACACGGAACATACCGGCAGAAAAATTCTGCTCTATCGTCTTCGCTGTAATTCTACTTTCAATAACAATCCATCCATTGTATGGACAGTGGACGCAGGTTCACAAGGATGGGAACATCCATTCATTTGCTACTGATGGTGTGAATCTATATGCAGGCTCTTATGTGAGTGGTGTATATCGATCCAATAACAATGGAGCAACATGGGATACGCTCAGTAAAGCAATGAACGTTACCGCGGTACTATCGCTTGCGGTTTCCGGTTCCACGGTCATCGCCGGCACGGAATTAAGCGGTGTCTATCTTTCAACCAACGGAGGCACGAATTGGAAAACAGTCAATGCAGGACTGACTGACACCACAATTACAGCGCTCGTTATTGCCGGGACGACTTTCTTTGCCGGGACGAGCAGCGGAGTTTTCCGATCCACAAATGGCGGAACGAGTTGGAGTCCCTCAAGCACGGGCTTGACAAATCAACGGATCTTTTCACTGACCGAATTGAATTCGCATCTGTTTGCCGGAACGAACGGCGGAGTATTCCACTCTGCCGATGATGGCCTTCACTGGTCTCCGGTCAACAACGGCATATCAGGGAATTCTGTCCTTGCGATGACCTCATCCGGTGCTGCAGTGTATGCCGGTATTCTTGGACAGGGTGTGTTCCGCACTACGGACAATGGTGCACATTGGAATCTCTCCAACACAGGCATGACCGATACATGGGTCGATGCCATCGCTGTATCTGGTTCGATGATCTTTGCCGGGACGTATGGAGCTTCCGGCAACAGCGGAGTCTTTGTCTCGAACAATAATGGTGCAACCTGGTCCATTGTGAATACCGGTATGGGAAACCCTAATGTGTATGCTCTGGCAATATGCGGAAACTATCTTTTTGTGGGGACCGGGGGATTAGGGATATGGAAGCGGCCGTTGACGGAGATGGCGACCTCGGTGAACGAATTGCGTACTTCATCCTCCACCCGGCAATTCAGTTTACATCAGAACTTTCCGAATCCGTTCAATCCGTCAACCACCATCTCGTTCAACGTACCAGTTCGTTCATTCGTTACAGTGAGTATCATTGACGAGTTGGGGAAGACGATCTCGGATGTGATCTCCGATGAACTTCCGGAGGGTGAATATTCAAAACAATGGAATTCTGCCGGCATACCGAGCGGCATATATTTTTGCAGACTCCAGGCTGGTGCATATCGTAAAACTATCAAACTGGTTCTGCTGAAATAACTGCCCATTGTTT
>CAIVNT010000497.1 GCA_903907305.1 uncultured Ignavibacteriota bacterium | reverse complement strand
CCACCTTAACATTTTTACGTAACATCAGACAATAACACTAAATAATTATGACATCACGCGAAATACGGCAATCATTTCTGGATTTCTTCAAGTCCAAACAGCACACCATCGTTCATAGTGCTCCGGTAATCCCGCACGGCGACCCGACACTGCTCTTTACCAATGCAGGAATGAATCAGTTCAAGGAGATCTTCCTCGGAACGGGAAAACGGGACTACACCCGCGCTGCCGATACGCAAAAATGTATCCGCGTCAGCGGGAAGCACAACGATCTTGAAGAAGTAGGCCGCGACACCTATCATCATACATTGTTCGAAATGCTCGGCAACTGGTCCTTCGGCGATTACTATAAGAAGGAAGCGATCTCATGGGCATGGGAACTTCTGACCGAAGTGTGGAAGATGCCGAAAGAGCGTCTCTGGATCACTGTGTATAAAACGGACGAGGAAGCGGCGAAGATCTGGGAACAGTTCGTCGATCCTTCTCACATTCTCCGTTTCGGGGAAAAGGAAAATTTTTGGGAAATGGGCGACAGCGGTCCGTGTGGTCCATGTTCTGAAATTCACATCGATCTGACGCAGCGAGGCGACGCACCGGAAGCAATGGTCAACGCCGGTTCGCCGGAACTGATTGAGATCTGGAATCTGGTGTTCATCCAATACAATAGAAATGCAGACGGCTCACTGACCGAACTTCCCGCAAAACATGTCGACACAGGAATGGGATTCGAACGTGTCTGTGCAGTGATGGAATCAATGAAAACAAATTTCAAAAAATTCCCGTCGAATTATGATTCCGATGTCTTTACTCCCATCATTTCGCGTATTGCAGAGATTTCCAAGATCGAATACAAGGCAAGTCACTCGGATGTCGACGTAGCCATGCGCGTCATTGCGGATCACATTCGCGCTCTTACCTTCGCCATCGGTGACGGCGCAACTCCTTCCAACGAAGGACGCGGTTACGTGCTCCGCCGAATTCTCCGCCGTGCGTCGCGCTGGGGACGCAAACTGGAGCTGCGCGAACCGTTCATGTATAAATTGGTGCAGACCCTTGTCGATACGATGAGCGACGTGTTTCCGGAGATCAAAGAACATCAGGCACATATCGAACGCGTCATTAAAAGCGAGGAAGAGAGTTTCAACCAAACGCTGGACCGCGGACTCGAGATCTTTGAGCAGACTGTAGAAGGACTAAAACAGTCCAAAGTATTTCCCGGTGAAGCGGCGTTCAAACTATACGATACATTCGGCTTCCCGCTCGATCTTACCCAGCTCATCTGTTCCGAACGCGGACTCTCCGTTGATGCGACAACGTTCGCTCAATTGATGGACGAGCAGCGCGAACGCTCCCGCGAATCGAAACTGCACGGCGGCACGGATGTTTCCGAAAGCGAACGGATCGCAGCGGAAAGCAAAGAGCATTCGAAGCACTTTCCAACGGAAATATTCGAGAAGGAATTCCAATTCCTTGGATATGATCTGACATCGACCAAGGCGGCCATCGTGAGTGCGGAGAAGAATCTTGTCGTATTGAATGCAACTCCATTCTATGCTGAATCGGGGGGACAACTTGGCGATGCGGGCGAGATCATCATCGATGGTAGATCGTTCCCCGTGGTGGACACGCAAAAGAGCGGTAAAGTGCATGTGCATATTCTGGGAACAGATCTGCCGAAGTACTCCGCCCGTTATGAAGCCGAAGCAAAGGTCGATCCGAAACGACGTTATTCCATTATGCGCAATCATACCGCAACTCATTTAATGCACGCCGCATTGCGTCAAACGTTGGGAAATCACGTCCATCAAGCCGGTTCGCTTGTCTCCCCTGAATACCTCCGTTTCGACTTTGCGCATTTTGCAAAGATGAACGAGCAGGAGATGGCGGAGATCGAGAACATTGTCAATGAAAAGATCAAAGAGAACATCATGCTTCAACATCACCGCGCAATTCCATTCGATGATGCAAAAAAAATGGGCGCACTGATGTTCTTCGGCGACAAATACGGAGACCGCGTGAATGTTGTGCAATACGGCGAGTTCAGCAAAGAATTCTGCGGCGGTATCCACGTAAAGAATACCGGTGAGATCGGTTATTTCAAGATCCGTACGGAATCCAGCAGCGCCAGCGGTGTCCGACGTGTTGAAGCGCTCACTTATGACCATGCCGTTGAATATCTGAAGCTGCAGAACAAAACATTCCGTGAACGGATCGAATATGCCTATGATGTGATCGATGAGATCCAGTCCACACACGAAGCACTTGGAACAGCTTCTCCGTTCACAAACGAACTTGCACTCGGTCTCGATACAAAGCTCCGCAAGTTCGAGGATATTCCCGAGATCCCGCAGGATATCGTCACTGATGAACTGAAAAAAGAATTTGCAGATCAGCTCTCCCGCTTCCATGCGTTGGAAAATTACATTCTGGAACTGAGTGACAAGAAGAAAGTGATCGACAAGGAAAAAGCAAAAGCTGCGGTTGAATCCGCCAGTGGAAATATCGATGCGCTCGTCACATCGGCGCAGAATGTCGGCGGATTCAAAGTGGTCAGTTCGAAGATTGTTGCTGCGGATAACGAAGCACTCAAGACGCTTGGCGACGCGCTTCGCGGAAAGATCGGCAGCGGAGTCGGACTCCTCGCTTCGGTGATCGATGATAAGGTCGCACTCGTCTGCGTTGTCAGCGATGATCTCATCAAGTCCAAGAACCTCCAGGCCGGAAAGATCGTCGGCATCGTTGCAAAGCAATTGAACGGAGGAGGCGGCGGGAAGCCTCATCTTGCCACAGCCGGCGGCAAGGATGTTGCAAAACTTAATGAGTCTCTCAAGAACTTTGCGGATGTTGTGAAAGGAATGCTCAACTAATGTCCATCTATGAAAAACTGCTGGCATCATCAAAAGCCAAGGGAGCGGCCTATCTTGTCCTGATCGATCCGGACAAGATCGCGAACGAGAAACTTCCCGCATTCATCGAGCAGGCAACCGCGGATGGTGTGGACGGATTTCTCGTCGGCGGAAGCCTGATCGTTGATGATTCGTTCGAACGATGCATTACCACCATCAAAAAGCATACGACCGTGCCGACGGTGATCTTTCCCGGCGGATTGATGCAGATCTCCAAAGAAGCGGATGCGATACTCTTCTTGTCTATTATCAGCGGAAGGAATCCCGAGCATCTCATCGGCAGCCAGGTTCTCGCCGCTCCTATCATAAAAAAGATCGGACTCGAGGCAATCTCCACCGCGTATATGCTGGTAGAATCCGGCAGAACAACGTCGGCAGAATTCATGAGCAACACCCGTCCTCTTCCCCGCCACAAACCGGACATCGCTGTT
>CAIVNT010000496.1 GCA_903907305.1 uncultured Ignavibacteriota bacterium | reverse complement strand
TTGTGATGTTCTTAAAAAAACAAAAACTTTTGGATACCGCCGAATTTTTCCATATCATTTCACAGTAGCCTCTCCTGACCATATGAAAATATCCGGATCTCTGCTGGTACTCTTCGCCCAACTCTGTTTTACACAACAGATGACCGTGAATATTGTCGTACGGCCGGAAGGGAATGCGTTCAGTACAGTTGATAAGATCTGTATTGCGGGAAACAGAACTGAACTGGGGAATTGGGATCCGGCGGCAGTTGCACTGAAAAAGAGTTCGGATTCGGTCTGGATGTTCTCCGCAAAATTCGACAGCGGCACCGTCCTCGAATTCAAGATCACCGGAGGAGCGTGGAACAATGAAGCGGTCTACGCAGTCAACGCATCTCCGCAGAATACGAAAATTGACGTAACGAAAGATACTACAGTGATTCTTCGCCCCTTATTCTGGAAACGTTTCCTCCTGTCGCAAAAACCCGAGCAGTCCATTCGCGGCACGGTGGAATATCACCGACAGCTCGGGGGAGAAGGGCTCAATCACGTTCGCGATGTCATCGTCTGGCTTCCGCCGTCCTACAGTAAAAATCTCAAAAAACATTATCCCGTTCTCTATATGCATGATGGACAGAATATCTTCGATCCCTCAACGGCGTTTGGCGGGTATGACTGGAGAGTGGATGAGGTTGCGGACAGTCTGATCAAATTGAAGCAGATCGAAGAGATCATCATTGTTGGGATATATAACTCACCCGACCGACTGCCGGAATATTCGGATTCGCCGCTCGGAGATGCGTATCTTCATTTCGTCGCCAATGTGCTGAAACCAAAGATCGATTCTTCATACCGCACAAAACCGGGGAAAGAACACACCGGAATCATGGGCTCGTCACTGGGCGGCTTATCATCTATGCTGTTCGTTTGGAAGCGTCCTGATATTTTCGGAATGGCAGGATGTGTTTCACCGTCGTTCTGGTATGACAATGAAAAGACATTAAAGGAAGTGAAGGAATACTTAGGCCATAAAAAAAATGTGAGGATCTATCTCGATTGCGGGGGGCGCGAAAAGGAACTGCTCAGCGGATATAAACGGATGGTAGAGATCCTGAAACATAAAGGATATACAAAAGGGAAGGATCTGGAATATACGCTCGATACGAAGGGAACCCATAATGAATACTACTGGGCGAAGCGTGTCTGGCGGCCGTTGCTGTTTATGTATGGGAAGAGATAAGAGCAGGTGTTAGGTAATAGTAACATTTCTATTAAATAGTCTTGTATTTACTGAAAATGCTTCGGCGCGATGTCGCTGGTCTGTTCATCCTGAGCAAATGCCGATGTTGTTTACCTGCCGGCAGGCAGGTCGGCATGCGCCGAAGGATTGCTTAAACGGCGACATCTTACTCAGCATGACCACATTTTTTTGTAATATTAATTTTTTGTTACCAAAAGCCAATACCTAACGCCTAGTACCTAATACCAGTTGTTTCTTCATCGACTCCTTCTCCAGCCGCTTTTTATACTCCATCATCTTCTTCATCAATCTTTTATCACTGATCGCCAGCATCTGCACCGCAAGAAGTCCCGCATTCTTTCCTCCGCCGATCGCCACTGTTGCAACAGGAACGCCGACGGGCATCTGCGCGATCGAAAGAAGTGAATCCAATCCGTCCAACGATTTTGTTTTGATCGGAACGCCGATCACCGGCAGAGGTGTGTGCGATGCGGACATTCCCGGAAGATGCGCTGCTCCGCCCGCACCGGCGATGATCACTTTAATACCGCGCTTTTGCGCAGTCGATGTATAGCGTGCCATCAGATTCGGTGTCCGGTGCGCGGATGTGATCTTCATTTCGAACGGAACACCGAAATCGTTCAGCACATCGGCCGCTTCCTGCATGGTGGGA
>CAIVNT010000495.1 GCA_903907305.1 uncultured Ignavibacteriota bacterium | reverse complement strand
CCTGTCCCATCAGCGCGGCAATGATTCCCGTCAGCACATCACCGCTTCCGGCGGTGGACATTCCGGGATTTCCTGTTGGATTCACGATGATACCCCCTTTCGCATCAGCAATGATACTGGGAGCACCTTTCAACACCAGTGTGACGGCATACTTCTGAGCGAATTGTGCAGCAGCTAAAAATTTATTTTTGTCGATTTCGATTGACGAAAGACAGGACAGACGCGAAAATTCACCCTTGTGGGGTGTCAGGACAATATTCTTTCGTTTGTGATCTTTCAGCAGGTCAAGATGACCGATCAATGCATTCAATCCATCTGCATCGATCACCATCGGCTTGGTGCATTTTTTGATCACGGTTCTGATCAGTTCTTGTGTCTCCGTATTTCGTGAGAGTCCGCATCCGATCAGGAGAACATCACACCACTCTATCCGTCGCAGTATCTCCGTCAATGCAGAAAGAGCGATACTTCCCTCATTCGTCGCGGGAAGCGGCAGCGGCATCACTTCAAGCGTCCTCTTTGCAGCAACCACATACTCCGATTCCGGAATCCCGAGGATCACTTGTCCTGCCCCCGACCGCATCGCTGCATGACTGCAGAGCAGCGCTGCTCCCATCATACTCTTTGAGCCCGCAAGGACGAAGATCTTTCCTACAGAATGTTTATGACTATTGACTGCACGTTTCGGGAATGTTTTTCGGACATCACCTTCATCAACAAGCCGGATATTTGAATCCGGGAGAGCATTCCGTGGAATTCCGATATCCGCGATCACAACATTTCCCGTGAACTCTTTTGCGCGGCCGCAATAGAATCCGGTCTTAGGATTGGAAAGTGTCACTGTATGATCGGCGCGGAATGCATCGGTCTCAACCTCTCCCGTTTCGCCGTTCAATCCTGTCGGAATATCCACGGCGATCTTCATCCCTGATTGTGAATTGCACCATTTCACCGCAGCAAGATAATTCCCTTTCAATGCTCCGCGGAATGATGTTCCCAGCATTGCATCGACGATCACGTCATATCGGATCTTCTTTTTTGTAACAACAGATGTGCCGAAAAGGATTGCTTCAGCATTGGGATTCGAGTCATTCAACAATTGAAATTCCACCGCCCCGTCACCGCTCAGTTTCCGCGGATGCTCAATCAGGATGGTCTTCACAATATAACCGCGAGCATTCAGGATCCTGCTGATCACGAATCCGTCCCCGCCGTTATTTCCTTTACCGCATAATACTAAGACTTGAATTGGAGTGATTTTGTTCCGAGGACTTCGTTCCAATTGGGAAATATTACTGATGAGATCAGCAGCGGCAGTGCCGGCATTTTCCATTAATTCCAACGATGGAATGTGCATCTGTCCGATGGCAGTCTCGTCTGCCTGTTTCATCTGCTGCGGTGTAAGGATTGTTTTCATAAAATAAAAAACCGTCCAACCTCATGAAGAAGCGGACGGCTTTCACAGGTCAGGATGGGAATTAGAATATCGATTTCATCACATTCAGAATCAGTGCGGGGAAGAGGCCGAGGATCAATACACCGGCCGCACACAGCATCACCGTCCCGTAGGTCAGTTTCGGCAGAACGATCTCTTCCGTATTCGTCGCTTCTCTAAAATACATATACACGATCACACGTAAGTAGTAATACGTGGAGAACAGACTCGTCATTACACCGAAGATTGCCACCCACGTCATTTTGGACTGAACAGCGCTTGCAAACAAATAATACTTTCCGACAAATCCTGCAAACGGCGGAAGTCCGGTCAGCGAAAACATGAACATCGCCATCAACGCAGCGAGCATAGGATTCCGTTTCCCGAGTCCGGCATAATCCTCATAATTCACATTGGCACCATTCGATTTTTCCAGCATCGTGATAATACCAAATGCACCAAGGTTCGTCAACGCATAAGAAACAAGATAGAATGCGATCCCCTGCTGTCCCATTGAAGTTGCCGATGCAATACCGACAAGCATATAACCGGCATGTGCGATACTGGAATACGCAAGCATACGTTTCAAATTCGTTTGCGAAAGTCCAAACCAGTTGCCGAGCAGCATTGATGCCGCAGCAAGAAGTGCTACGATGAGCATCAATCGTTCGTCTTTCATGGACATCGGAACAGAGAAGGCAATAACAAATGCGGAGAATGCAGCAGCTTTACCGCCGGTGGACATGAACGCGGTAACAGGAGTCGGGGCACCCTCATATACGTCGGGCACCCACATGTGGAACGGAACCGCCGCTACTTTGAATCCGAACCCGATCAGGATCAATCCCCAGCCGATGATGTGCAGCGGATCGCCGAATGCCTGCGGATACAACGTCACAATACGGAGAAGATTGGTAGTACCTGTCGTGCCGTAGATCAGTGCGATACCGTAGAGCAAGAATCCCGTAGCAAATGCACCGAGCAAAAAATATTTCAACGCAGCTTCATTCGACGAAAGTTTGCTCCGCATATATCCTGCCAGCACGTAGAATGCGACGGACATGATCTCAATACCGAGAAATACAGTGATCAGATCCGCCGAAGAACCAAGCATCACCATACCGATCGTTGCGAGAACGATCAGAACGTAATATTCGCCGAAATGATACTCTTCGCGTTCGAGATACGGCTTGGAGATGAAGAGTGTGAACAAAGCGATCAAAAGAAAAAGAACGGAGAAGAAACTTGCATAACCGCCGACCAGAAGCATGTCCGAAAATGCGGTAGCATTCGTCGGGAAGTTATAGACTGCAAAACCAATCGCAATAACAATACCGACAACGCTTACGCCGAAGACGAATTTCGCTGAATTCTTCATTAATGCGTTGACAAGAAGCCCGATCAAAGATGTGGCACAAAGGGCCATGAT
>CAIVNT010000494.1 GCA_903907305.1 uncultured Ignavibacteriota bacterium | reverse complement strand
GATCCCTTCGATAAAATCTCCTGCCAATGTTCCTTTACTGTACGCCATGGATTATTTCCTGATCTGTAACCGTGTAAGAGATTCTTCGGACATAATGTACAATAATTTTGATCGGGAATCATCGGGATGATGATTTTCTCAGACCGATGATTAAGTGATACGTGTTATCACGCAGGTAATATCATCTTCCAAGTCCTTTCCTGCGGAGAATTGTTTTACGGACTCGAACATCTCATTATTCAGCCTCACGGCGGAATGCTGCGGTGCATTTTGAATATGCTTTGTCACGCGATCCATTCCGAATTGTTCGTTCTTGGCATTTGAGGCCTCCGGCAATCCATCCGTTATGAAACAAAAAATATCATTACTGTGGAACGGGATCGTCCGGGATTCAAATTCCGCTGTAGGACTGATGCCGAGTCCAAGATTGTGCATTCGAAACTCTTCCACAGTATTCGTTACCAGAACATACCGCAAGATCGGAGGATGTCCCGCCGTCACCATCGAAACCATCATCGTTTCACGATCGAACAACGCCGCCGCACACGTAACGAACATATTTTTCTTCGTTACACCATGGATGGTTGCATTCACATTTTTCAACAGTTCCGCCGGGGACTGCGTATGCCTCAATTCCTGGATGATGCCGCTCTTCGTCATAGCGGAAAGGATTCCCGCCCCGGTGCCGTGTCCTGACGCATCGGCGATCACTACGAGGATCTTCGTTTTTGAGATGGTGATGATATCAAAGAAATCGCCGCCGATCTGTGTTGCGGGAATACTCATTCCCGCGATCTCGCACCACGATGTCACCAAGGGTGATCTCGGCAGCAGCGATTCATGGATCGCCTGGGCGAGTTTCACTTCCGCTTCGATATCCGCGCGGCGCTTATTCTCTTTTCCGAGTGATCGGACGAATAATCCATACCCAAGCGAGATGCACACAACAGAGACAAGTCCGAACATTGTCCGTTTATTTTCAATATCCTTCAGTTGTTCTTTGGTAAGACTGAACGGAATATCGGATTTGGCGTCAATGGTCGGAACATCCGGTTCCATAAATTCCGGCTTGGTGAATGCCAGCGTAAGAATGACCGTAATATATATTAGAATGGATGCGATCAGCCGCATCGGTCTTCCCATGAAGAGAATGATGGACGCTGAGAATGAACCGCTGAGCAGCGTCATAATCGCCAGATGGATCCAAGAACCTTGAATGATGGCGGACTCCATCAGCATTGTCAGCGGACCGATCGTGGCAAAAAGAAAAAAGACGGCCGTTGCAAACTGGCGCATATCCTTTTTATTCATCGTTTTCCACACTTGATGAGGCATTGTTTTCATGGCAACCTGTCGGCAAGTAAAATGTTGTTTCGGTTCACCTTCATACGATGAGCGATACATGAAGATGCGAAAAATTCCATTGAAATTGCCCGTAAAACTTCTTACTCTTTTATTATGATAAAGCCTTTCTATAAAAAATTCTTCAAAGTTTTCTCCATTTCTTTATTCATTTCTCTCGTTATCATTCAGTTCATCCCATCCTCTTTTTCGCGGACGAATCCGCCGATCACCGGTGAACCTGCGTGGGATGCTCCGGCAACACGCGCAACATTCATGAAAGCGTGCGGAGATTGTCACAGCAACGAAACGGTCTATCCGTGGTACAGCCAAATTGCACCTGTGTCATTATTGATCGAAGATGATATCAGGGATGGACGCCGTCATTTCAATATTTCAGAATGGGACAAGTCCGCCCACGGAGGTGACGATGCGGCGGAAGAAGTGCAGAAAGGATCGATGCCGATCGGTCTCTATCTGCTGATGCATTCCGAAGCGAACCTGAATGCGGCGGATAAAACGAAATTTGCGGAAGGACTGCAGAGGACATTCCGCGCGTCATCGGAGAATGACGAGGAAGCCGGAAACACGGAACATGATGAACGCGAACAAAAGGAAGAACGCAAGTGAGAAGTTTGGCAGTCATATTTGCGATGCTACTTCTCTCCTCCTGCGACAAAGAATCAGATACGATCGTTCAGCAGCAACCACAAACCGTCGTAAAAGACTCTGTTGTTGCTCTCCCGATAAACTTTATCACAACGGACTATATTGAACTGAACAAGATTGAACGGATCTCAAAATTCCGTTCGGGTATCGGTCATGACTACCGTGATGAGGCGGAATCGTGCCGCAGTATGAAGCATTACTACCAGCCGCTCGGAAGTATTTCCTGGTCCTCCGTGAAGATCTTCTCTCCCGTTACCGGCACGGTGGTGAGAACATTCGAAGAATGGGCAGGAACGCAGGTGTGGATCCAACCTTCCAAATTTCCTGCGTACACGATCATGATCTTCCATATCAATTTGTTGAAACCATTTGCAGTCGGTGACTCACTTACAGCGGGAATGCAGATCGGAACGCACATCGGCTCTCAGACCATGTCCGACATCGCTGTTGGTTACTCTTCCGGCGCGAAATGGCAACTGGTTTCATATTTTTCTATCATGTCCGACTCATTATTCAAATCATACACCGCACGGGGGATCGCCTCCCGTGACGAACTGATCATCAGTAAGACTGCACGTGATGCCGATCCGCTCAACTGCAGCGGTGAAACATTCGGCACTTCCGGAACACTTGAGAACTGGATTCTGTTGAAATAATCACCCATATCGCCATATTCTCTTCTACCATCTCAATCTTCGCTTCTCTATATTATGACATAATTTTTCACTCACTCTATCACATACCGGCATTCATCATGAAAAAATTTCTCTTGTTCATCTTCCTGTTCGCCACAGCAATTTCCGCACAAGTGTTCACCAAATTAGCCGACACCAACGGCGAAGCCCGCAATAAATCGTACGATGTGCTGCACTACAAGATCGAGATCTCGTTCGACGAATCGAAAAAGATGGTGATTGGAACGACAACAACGACCCTCGTTCCATATTCGACCAATCTCAATAGCATAGAATTTGATGCAGAGGATATCACCTTTTCCACAGTGAAACTGGGGAAAAAATCTCTGAAATTCGATTCCCTTGCTACATCCGTGAAGATAACACTGGATAAACCATATTCGTATAAAGATACGCTCTCTATAATGATGGAATACACAGCTCTTCCGTTGAAAGGAACATATTTCATTCAGCCGGATTCAGGCTATCCGAACAAGCCGTGGCAGATCTGGACTCAGGGTGAGGATATGGATAACCATCACTGGTTCCCATGCTGGGATTTCCCGAACGATAAGTCCACCAGTGAGGTGATCGCAACAGTAAAGAATAATTATACCTTCCTTTCCAACGGAAAACTCATCAGCGAGAAGGAAAATAAAAAGGAAAGAACGAAAACCTTTCATTGGGTCCAGAGCAAACCGCATGTATCATATCTGATCATGTTCGCCGCCGGCGAATATGCTGTGCTGAAAGAAAAAGCAGACGGAATCCCGCTCGAGTATTACGTCTACAAGAATCATGTTGAGGATGCGAAAGCGTGCTATGCACACACCATCCCCATTATGAAGTTTTTCAACGAGAAGATCGGCTATAAATATGCGTGGGATAAATATGCCCAGGTGATCGTTGCGGATTTCGTCGCCGGAGGAATGGAAAATACTTCTGCTACAACATTAATGGACCGCATCACCGTCTATAACTCACGGGCACGCGTGGATGAATCCGCCGCAAGCCTGATCGCGCACGAAATGGCGCATCAATGGTGGGGCGATGTCCTCACATGTAAGGATTGGCGGCATCTCTGGCTGAACGAAAGCTTCGCCAGTTATTTCGATCCGCTCTATTTTGAGCACGCGTACGGCAAGGACGAATTCACGAACATCATGTATTCTGCACAACAGGCCGGTATCGGTTCCGACAAATCGCTCGGAAGAAAACCGATCGTCAGTGTCGGTTCATACGGCGCAAATATCTATCCTCGCGGTGCTTCGGTTCTGCATATGCTCCGTTTTAATCTGGGTGACGAACTGTTCTGGAAGTCCATCAACCATTACATCACGAAGAACCAGTTCCGCTGCGTTGAGACGAACGATCTGAAGGTGGCCGTGGAAGAAGCAACTGGACAGAATCTCTATTGGTTCTTCGATGAGTGGGTCTACAAAGCCGGCTATCCGAAATTTGAAGTGACGTATACATACAACGATTCTGCAAAGAACATCGCAATGACGGTGAAGCAGACTCAGACGATCGACAGTCTTACGGGACTGTTCATCACTCCCGTCGATATCGAGATCGTTTCCGGCGGAGTATCGGCGACACACCGCATCATCATTTCACAAAAAGAATCTACCTATACACTTCCTGCTTCTTCAAAACCGTCACTTGTCCTCTTCGATAAGAATGACTGGATCCTGAAGGAAGTGAGCTATCCGAACCGCGATCTTGCGGAATGGATGTTCCAAGCAGAATCCGGAAGCGACGTTGTTGCACGCAAGACCGCTGCCGCCGAACTTGCCAAACTCGACACGACAGGCTCAACGATCCCACTGCTGGCAAAGATCTCAAAGAACGATCCGTTCTGGGGCGTCCGCCAATCAGCCGTGAATGCTCTCGGCACGATCAAGATAAAAAATGAGGTGAAAAAGCAAGCACTGATCTCTGCTCTTTCGGATAAAAAATCGCAGGTTCGTGCAGCGGCGGCGAATCAATTGGGTTCGATCAAATCCGCCGATGTTGCTGCAGCACTGCGCACGGCGCTGAACGATTCAAGTTACTCCGCCGAAGCAAATGCATTAACATCATTATCAAAGATCGACTCGACAAATGCACTTCCGCTCATCAAAGCGAGGTTCGATGTCTGGTCCTACGGCAATCAGGTAGCAAATGCCGCTTTGAACGGACTCGCACGTATCGACACAGTGGATGCAGTGAATGTTGCTATGAAGAAAGTGCTCTATGGAGCAGAAGTGCTCGGACGAAACACCGCAATGAACATCATGAAGAAATACGGCAAGTCCCGCGATGATGTAAAAACACTTTGCGTCTCGCTGCTGAATGATAAATCGGGTTCGATCAAGTTTAACGCAACGGATTTCCTCGGCGAAAATGGGAACGAATCCCACCTTGCAGCGCTCCAGTCGCTCGCGGACAAAAAAAGTGACGGGGCCAGCGGCGCAGCGAAAAAAGCGATCGAGAAGATCAAAGAACGGATGAAGAAATAAGAATTCAGAGATGCTCGATTTCACATACAGATGTAGGACGCCTTTATGGTGTCCTGCATCTGTTAAATTCATCGCTGGTTCTCAAACTCCGTTTGGAAACCTCTGCTTTAAACATATCAACTGAGAGAATTTTATGAAAACATTTTCATTCTTCTTTTTCATTGTCCCAGCCGTTCTTTTCTCACAATCCTTCGATCAATTCTTCAAAGACAAGACTATGCGTGTGGATTATTACCACACCGGAACGAAAGGAACGGAGATCTTTGCACTCGATAAAATCACCGATGAAGGGATCTGGTCCGGCAGTAAAACACAGATGTTGGATAATCTCAATTACGGCGAATATATGCTCCGCCTGTTCGACACACAGAGCAGCGCAATGATCTATTCCCGCGGATACTCCTGCATGTTCAACGAATGGCATTCTACGGATGAAGCGCTTGCCGGTGTGATGAAAACATTCCATGAGACAGCACGCATTCCTTTTCCCAAGAACAAAGTGCAGCTCACTATTTCACGCCGCGATAAACAGATGATCTTCCATGAAATGTTCTCCACTGTGATCGATCCGAACAACACATCGCTCGTCAACACACAGAAACGGACGGCGCAATTCAAGTCCGTAAAGCTGATCGACAACGGCGCATCGGACAAGAAAGTGGACCTGCTCATCCTCGGCGACGGATACGCAAAAGCGGATATGCAGAAATTCCGTGACGACGCGAAGCATTATTCCGATGTGCTCTTCGGAACTTCGCCGTTCAAGGAACGGAAAAAGGATTTCAACGTCTGGACGATCGAAGTAGAATCCAAAGAGAGCGGCGTCGACAGACCGGGAAAGAACGAATGGAAAGAGAACGCTCTCGGAACGATGTACGACACTTTCGGCAGCGCACGTTATGTGCTGACCGAAGAGGATCGGACGCTACGCGACATCGCCGGACAAGTACCGTACGACGCCCTGGCGATCCTCGTGAACGATAACCGGTACGGCGGCGGCGGCATCTATAATTTTTACACCACATGCTTCACCGTTTCGGACATCAAAGGAATGGAATGGCAGATGGATTATGTGTTCGTTCACGAACTCGGTCATTCGTTTGCAGGACTGGGCGATGAATACTATACATCCTCCGTCTCGTACAACGATTTCTATCAGGCCGGCGTGGAACCGTGGGAACCGAATCTTACCGCTTCAACGAACCGTGAGACGTTGAAATGGAGATCGTTCGTTACTCCCTCCGCAACGGTTCCGACCATGTGGAGGAAAGCAGAATACGATTCCATCGAAGCGCTGCGCGGAAAGCTGGACCGACTCGCACCGGATTATTACATGAAACGTCAGCCGCTATATGACGCGGAACAGGCCATCATCAAAGATCCGGCATTCAAAAATGTCGTCGGAACATTCGAAGGTGCGGGATATGTCTCCAAAGGGATCTATCGTCCTG
>CAIVNT010000493.1 GCA_903907305.1 uncultured Ignavibacteriota bacterium | reverse complement strand
TTTTTCCGTGAGGAACTTTCCTTTTTCATCGATGGGAGCGTTCGCCTGAGCGATGGTGAATTCGTCCTCGCGTTCGGCATTGAGGAATTCAATCTCGTCCGTCACTCTTCCCTTTTTCACAACACGGTACGGTGTTTCGAGGAATCCATACTCATTCACTTTCGCATGCATTGAAAGCGAGGAGATAAGACCAATGTTCGGACCTTCCGGTGTTTCGATCGGGCAGAGGCGGCCATAATGCGTATAGTGAACGTCACGAACTTCAAATCCCGCGCGTTCACGCGTAAGACCACCCGGTCCAAGAGCCGACATACGGCGCTTGTTGGTCAGTTCAGCAAGAGGATTTGTCTGATCCATATATTGCGAGAGCTGATTGGTACCAAAGAATGTATTGATGACGCTGGTGATGGTACGTGCGTTGACCAAGTCGCTGGGAGCGATCTTTTCCTGATCGCGGACATTCAATCGTTCACGAATCGTGCGGGTCATACGTGCAAGACCGATGTTGAACTGAGCAGCGATCTGCTCACCGACGGTTCTGATGCGACGATTGCCAAGATGATCGATATCATCCACCGATGTCTTGCCTTGTTTCAGGTCAAGCAAGTAACGGATGATCGCGATGATATCTTCTTTTGTGAGTGTCGTTGTTGTTTCGGCAATATCCAGTTTCAATTTTGCATTGATACGATGACGGCCAACATCACCGAGATCGTAGCGTTTCGGATTAAAGAACAATTTATCAATCAGGCTCTTTGCTGTTTCAAGGTCCGGTGCATCACCAGAACGCAATTGACGATAGATCGTCTCGAGCGCATCCTCTTCACTGTGAACCGCATCTTTCATGATGGTGTTTGCGATGACGGAACGATTGCCCGGTTCCTCTGATTTCAGGAAGCGGATCTTTTTGATCTCCGACTTCTTGATCTTCTTCATAGTGTCTTCGGTAACGAGAGTATCTTTGTTGATGATGATCTCGCCCGTCTTACGGTCAACGACATCGCCGCAGATGATCCGACCGACGTAATCCTTCAGATCGATATCCGCAACTTTCACTTCTTCAACCAGGTTGAAGAGTTCCATGATCTCGTCGTCCGACGAATATCCGAGAGCACGCAGCAGCGTAGTGACGGGGAATTTTTTCTTCCGGTCGATGTATGCATACATCACATTATTGATGTCTGTTGCAAACTCAACCCATGATCCGCGGAACGGAATGATACGCGCGGAATAGATCGGGGTACCGTTCGGATGCGTTGATTCGCTGAAGAAGACACCGGGGGACCGATGTAACTGACTCACAATAACACGTTCAGCACCATTGATAATGAAGGTGCCACGTTCCGTCATATACGGCAGATTTCCGAGATACACAACATCTTCGATCGTATCGGTGTATCCTTCGCCGTTCTCGGCTTTCTGTGACAAACGCAGTTTCGCTTTGAGCGGAACAGCATACGTCAATCCGCGTTCCTGACATTCCCGAACAGTGTATTTTGCTTTCTCAACATAATATTCAACGAATTCGAGAAGAAAATTTTCCCGAGTATCGGTAATGGGGAAATTCTGGAGGAACACCTGCTGCAGTCCGCGGTTCTTGCGTTTCGCGGGGGCTGTTTTTTCCTGCAGGAATAATTCAAATGATTCGATCTGCACATTCAGCAGATCCGGATATTCAACGACCTCATTGATAGTTGCAAAACTATGTCGGCCCGTTTTGGGGTCGAGATGCAATCTGGATTGGCTCTTCAACTCAATCACTCCTTCAGGTCATGAACCTGATGATGATGTTGGTTAGGGATAAAAACTGTTCAACGCGAAGCGATGAACGATTGGATAAACTTTTTGGAATTCCGTTTTTTCAATTTTCTTGCCGTTTTGGACCGGTCAGACAAAAGAATACACAAGCCGATGTCCCGTTTTTTGTATTCGCGGGACGATCGGCTTGGTAGATTTCAGTATTCTATAGAATGTTCGATATGGACCATTACAGAGTATTGAAAAAGTTCTCGGAAGAATTACTTCAACGCAACTTTTGCGCCGGCTTCTTCAAGCTTCTTTTTCAACGCATCTGCGTCTGATTTGTTCAGACCTTCTTTGACTGCTTTCGGAGCGCCGTCCACGAGATCCTTTGCTTCTTTCAAGCCAAGGCCTGTTGCTTCGCGA
This sequence comes from uncultured Ignavibacteriota bacterium, assembly GCA_903907305.1. Lineage (GTDB taxonomy): Bacteria > Bacteroidota > Ignavibacteria > UBA10030 > UBA8401 > UBA8401. The sequence goes on along the minus strand of CAIVNT010000493.1, from coordinate 541 downwards.
ACAACTTTGATCACGTTGATCTTCTGAGCGCCGCCTTCAACCAGTTCAACGGTGAATTCGGTCTGAGCTTCTGCTGCAGGAGCTGCGCCGGCTGCCGGTGCTGCTGCCATCATCATGGGAGCTGCTGCGGAAACACCGAACTTCTCTTCGAGTGCTTTTTTAAGTTCGACTGCTTCGAGAAGGGTGAGTTTTTCGATCTTTTCAACTAATTCTGCTACGACTGACATTGTTATTTCTCCTTATTTCTATTTTATTAATTAAAAACTTTTTCGAGCGGGATACTGTATCACGCGGCTTTTTTCTTTTCAATAGCATCGAGAACTCCGACAACATCTCTGACCACTGCATTGAGTGCGCCAACGATACCGGAGACCGGCGCGTTGAGTGATCCGAGAATGCTTGCAATAACTTCCGGACGTGACGGCAGTGCTGCGAGTTCCTTCAATCTGGAACCATCGTACACTTGCTTTTCAATCACGCAGATTTTTACTGAAAACTTATCGTTCTTCTCTTTGAACTTTTGAATGATCTTTGCCGGTGC
>CAIVNT010000492.1 GCA_903907305.1 uncultured Ignavibacteriota bacterium | reverse complement strand
GTCGGTCTTGAAGTTCCGAGTCTCGAGATCAAAACGGAGCTGGAACAGAAAGAGATCCAGACGCGCGACATTCTGAATTCCGTATTGACGAGCAAAGGTCTGGATGAATTGACGGTACCGCAATTCAAAGAGACGCTTCGCAAAGAGATCCTTGAAAAACTGAACGCAAATCTGAAGACCGGTAAAATTAAGAATGTGTATTTCAGCAAGTTCATCATTCAATAAACAGATAGAACATGGCCGAGATATTATCACAACAAGAGATCGACAGTCTGCTCGCCGGTATCAACAGCGGCTCCGTGGACGTGTCAACATCGAAAGATAATTCGTACTCATCAAAATCCGACAAGGATATTCTGACGTTCGATTTCCGTCTTCCGCATCGTCTCTCCAAGAATCAGATGCGTACGCTTCAGGCGGTCCATGAGAGCTTTGCAGAAACGATCAGCTCGTTCCTGATCAACAGACTGCAGACGACCGTCAGTATCTCTGTCGCTTCGATCGATCAGTTGTTCTACTCAGAATTCGTCCTCTCCATCGGTAATCCCAGTTGTCTGTACGTGTTCCGCATTGTCGAGTCGGATGCATTCGCTGTACTCGAACTGAATCCGCAGCTTGTCCTCTCCATCGTCTCGCGCATGCTCGGCGGTCCGATCGGAGAAGAGAAGACCCCGCGTCTGCTCACGCAGATCGAACAGACCATCATTAGAGGCATCACGCAGCGCGCCATCTCCGATCTTCAGAAAGCGTGGAAGACTATTGCGCCGCTCACGTTCCAGATAGAACGGTACGAAACGGAAGGGGAGTTCGTTCAGATCGCACCGGCAAGTGAAATTATCCTGCTCGTCTCATTCGAAGTGACCATCGGCGACCAGAAGTTTATGATGAATATCTGCTTCCCCACATTTGCACTGGAAGATGAACTGGCGAGATTGAATACCGGTTCGATGAACTCCATTGCTATGTCGCATGCGAAAAAAGGATGGAGCAATACTATGGCGAAGAAGATCGCGCAGACGTCACTTCCGGTCTCCGTCGTTCTCGGCAATGCGAACCTCACAGTGAAAGAACTGGCGGAACTGACGCCGGGAGACATCATTAAAACGAATATCTCCGCGAACGGTGAGGTCTGTGTGGACATCTCCGGCGCAACACGTTTTTTCGGTAAACCGGGCGTATCGAACGGTAAGGTTGCCGTGAAGATCGAACGGACCAATACAAATGTGCATTAGAAGGATTATTCACCATGGATGAACAAAGCATAGAAGAGCAAATGGCCGCAGCGGTGGCCGCGGAATTAGCGGAGCAGGAGCAGAAACAGGCCGTCCCCAAAGAAAAGGATCTGAAGATCGATCTGCTGTTCGATCTTTCACTGCAGGTCTCCATTGAGCTCGGCAGGACCAAAATGCTTATCAAAGACATTCTGGAACTGCAGCGCGGTTCGGTGATCGAACTGGAGAAGCTGGCGAGTGAGCCGGTGGACATTCTTGTGAACGGAAAAAAAGTCGCCGAAGGTGAAGTGGTGGTGATCGAGAAACATTTTGGTATCCGCATCACCTCACTCATCGAAACGTCCGAACGTATCAAGAATCTGGGGTCGTAACGTGGAATCTCTCATCGGTCAAGTGATCTTCTCTCTCTCCATCGTCCTGATCATTATGGCGGTAATCACATTCATAGTGAAACGGACCCTCGGCATTCAGCCTTCAATGAAACGTTCATTGTTGAAGATCGAAGTGCTGGCTCATCAGCCGCTCCAGCCGAAACGTTCCGTGTATGTTGTGCGCATCGCGAATTCCGTGCTGGTACTCGGCTCCAGCGAACAGGGACTGCAGCTCTTTACGGAACTGCACGATGAAGAACTGATGGAATCTCTGAACGCGGATATTCCGTCGGAAAACGGCTCCGGCAGGATCGTCCTGAACGCACAGAATCTGATCTCCCGCTTGACCGGTTCCGGTTCGATCTTTTCGCAGTCGGGGACAGGGCAGAGTAAAAAAGTGTAATGAAATCAATGTCATTCTGAGTCCCATTGTTACATAGGCTTTAGTAACAATAACAACGGGATGAAGAATCCAGAGCTAACGATGGATTCTCCAAAGGGATGGAGACTGTGTCAAAACTCTAATTATGCCACACTGAGCGCAGCGAAGTGTCTGCTTTCGTTCCAGATTCTTCACTTCGTTCAGAATGACTTGGAAAAAATTCGGCTTTTTACACAGCCTCGATGCCTTCGGCATTGGCTGCGCTGAAGATATAAGTTGCCACGCACTTTGAAAGTGCGTGGCAACTGAGTAGTCTGGTTCAGAATAATGATAAAAAAAAATTGAAGAAATGCACCAAACACTGTGTTATACACCGAATGGATTCGACATAACACATTTCAGATGGAAGCAAGGATGCGAAAATGATATGCGAGCATGGCGAAAAAAATATTCTTCATCCTGATTCTCTGCTTCACCGTTTCAACACTGCTGCCGGCACAGCAGCTTCCGCTCCCCAAACTCAGCATCGAAGTGGGGAAATCGGCCAAGCCGGATGACATCTCCGTAACACTCCAGATTCTGTTGTTGATGACCGTGCTCTCTCTTGCGCCGGCCATTCTTATTCTGACCACTGCATTCACCCGTATCATCGTTGTCCTCCACTTTCTAAAACAAGCCATGGGAACTCCGCAAATGCCCCCGTCCCAGGTGCTTGTGGGACTCGCGATGTTCCTCACCTTCTTTGTGATGGCTCCCGTTTGGAATACAATGAACACCGATGCCGTCCAGCCCTACATGAAAGGGAAGATGACCGCAGCAGCAGCATACGAAAAAGCATCCATCCCGCTCCGCACGTTCATGTTCAAGCAGACACGTGAAGAGGACCTTGCACTGTTCGTGAAGATGAGCAATATGGCAAAACCGGCAACGCGCAACGATATTCCGATCCATGTGCTCATTCCCGCATTCGCCATCAGTGAACTGAGGATGGGATTCCAAATAGGATTCATCCTGTTCATTCCGTTCCTCATCATCGATATGGTCGTTGCCAGTATCCTTATGTCCATGGGAATGATGATGCTTCCGCCGAGCATGGTCTCGCTGCCGTTCAAGATACTGCTCTTCATTCTGGTGGACGGATGGAATCTGGTGATCGCATCGCTCATAGCAAGTTTTCATTGATAAAATAAATCGAAAAGGGATTATGACCGAAGAATTTGTCGTGAACATCATCCGCGAGGCATTCTTTACCACGATGCTTATCGCTGCACCGGTGCTGCTGCTGTCGCTTATCGTCGGATTGATCATTTCCATTCTGCAGGCCGCTACCTCCATTCAGGAAGTGACGCTTACATTTTTGCCGAAGATGATCATTATCGGACTCGTGCTGATCTTCACCTTGCCGTGGATGATCGACGTGATGACATCCTTTACCGTGAATCTGATCCAACAGATTCCCAATCTAAATAGGTAATGAGTGGAAATCTATATTGAACAATTTCTATTATTTGTGTTGATCTTCGTCCGCGCGACGAGTCTGTTCATCTCTGCGCCGATGTACAGTCACACATCCATTCCCATGCAGGCAAAGATCGGTATGGGACTGTTCCTGTCGTTCGTCCTGTTCAATGTTGCCAAAGCTCCCGCACATCTGCTCACCACCAATCTTCTTGGACTGATCGTGCTTGCGATTAAAGAAGTGCTGACCGGGCTCTCCATCGGATTCGCAATGCAGGTGATCTTTTCCGGCATCCGTTTTGCCGGCGAGCTGATCAGTTTCGATATGGGATTTTCCATGTCCACGATCTTCGATCCGGAGAACGGTACATCGTTTCCCGTCATCAGCGAGATACTCTATCTGTTCCTGCTGATGATCTTCATTCTGGTGAACGGTCATCATTTTCTCTTCGAAGCGGTGTATTACAGTTACACGGTCGTGCCGATCGGCGAATGGCATATGACGGAATCGACCATGGCGTCCGTCGCATCTTTGACCGGTAAAATGTTCATCGTTGCAGTGAAGATCGCCGCTCCGCTGCTTGTGTCACTCTTCCTCGCGAATATCACTCTCGGCATTCTGAACAAAGTGATGCCGCAGATGAACATCTTCAGCGTGATGTTCTCCTTAAAGATCGGTATCGGATTCATCGTGATGATCGCCACAATACCGGTGATCGCATTTGTGTTCAAGAAACTTCTCACATCGTTCCAATCCAATGTTGTTGAATTGATCAAGGTGATGTAATGGCGGATGACGCCCCAGATAAAGATGAGAGAACTGAGCCTGCGTCCCAAAAGAAACTGGAGGATGCGCGGGACCGCGGTTCCGTCGCTAAAAGTCAGGATATGAATGCTGCCATTATGCTGTTGGCAGGACTTTTCACGCTCACCATCTTCGGCGGTATGATGACCGAACAACTGAGCGGGCTGCTCAAATTTATCTTTAAAAATGCAGGACTTATCGCCGTGGATCGAGGAACGATCGGTGATCTTACAGCGAAAACCTTCATGTTTCTCGGCGTTTGTCTAATTCCCGTTCTTGGAGTTTTCCTGTTGGTCGGTTTCGTCAGCAACGTCGCTCAGGTGGGACTCAAATTCTCGCCGGAAGCGCTCGTCCCGAAATGGGAACGGCTGAATCCGCTCACCGGTATTAAAAAAGTGATGCTTTCCTCGCATTCTATGGTAGAAATGCTGAAGGGTATATTCAAGACTCTGCTGCTCGGTCTCGTCGGATATTCCGTCGTGAAGAATATGATCGTGAACGCCGTCATGCTGGCGGATTCCGATGTGATGAACATCGCGCAGTATCTGGTCGCTTCCACATCCGAAGTGGTGATCAAATGCGGAATGGCATTTGGCGTGATGGCGTCGGCAGATTATTTCTATCAGAAATACGAGTTCGCGAAACAGATGAAGATGACGAAGCAGGAAGTAAAGGACGAATTCAAAACGATGGAAGGCGATCCGCAGATCAAAGGACGTATCAAGAACATTCAGCGGCAGATCGCATATAAACGGATGATGAGTGACGTGCCGACGGCAAATGTTGTGGTGACCAATCCCACTCACTATGCCGTGGCATTAAAATATGAAACCGGCAAGAATTCCGCCCCGAAGGTCGTCGCAAAAGGAGCGGACCTGATCGCATTGAAGATCAAAGAGATCGCAAAGTTGCACAATGTTCCGATCGTGGAAGACAAACCGCTTGCCCGGGCACTCTATGCGGCCGCGGATGTCGGCGACGATATTCCGGAAAAACTGTTCCAGGCTGTCGCACAGATCCTGGCATATATCTATCGCCTGAAACAGACGAAAAAACAATTCTCCTATACATCATGAGCACTCAAACTCCTACAATGTTCGGTGGTCTCGGCAACAACAGCATCCTGAAGGCGCTCGGCAGGAACAGCGACGTTGTTCTCGCCGCATCCGTATTGTTGATCCTCGGTATGATGATCATCCCGCTTCCGCCGGTGATCCTGGATGTTCTTCTCGCTGCAAATATTGCGATCGCAATTCTCATCCTGATGGTCTCGTTGTATATCACGCATCCGCTTGAGATCTCCGTCTTCCCGGCGCTGCTGCTTGTGCTGACCATCTTCCGTCTTTCACTGAACGTTGCAACCACGCGTCTTATCCTCGGCGAAGGTTACGCGGGAGAAGTGATCGCGGCGTTCGGTTCGTTCGTTGTGGAAGGAAATTACATCGTCGGTTTCATCATCTTCATCATTCTCGTGTTGATCCAGTTCATCGTTATTGTGAAAGGTGCCGGTCGCATCTCCGAAGTTGCGGCGCGTTTCACGTTGGATGCTCTTCCCGGAAAACAGATGGCGATCGATGCGGATATGAATGCCGGACTCATCACAGAGACCGAAGCACGTAATCGCCGTCTGCAGATCAGCCGCGAAGCGGAATTCTACGGCGCAATGGACGGTGCCAGCAAGTTCGTCCGGGGCGATGCAATGGCAGGACTCATCATCAATATTGTCAACATCATCGGCGGATTCATCATCGGTATGGCGCAGAGGAACATGTCCTTCACCGATGCACTTAAAAATTATACAATGCTCACTGTCGGCGACGGTCTCGTCACGCAGATCCCCGCGCTCATCATCGCTACAGCGGCGGGTATGGTTGTTACGCGCAGCGCGTCCGGCAATCAGCTGGATGTGGAAGTGCAGGGACAGTTGTTCGGAAAACCGAAAGCCGTTCTCATTGCTTCCGCTACGCTGATGATCTTCGCTTTGATCCCCGGACTTCCGACAATTCCGTTTATGTTCCTGTCGCTTATCGCCGGTGCAATCGGCTACACTACCATGAAAACACAAAAAGCTGCCGCTTTGAAACCGGCCGATGAGGCACCGAAGGAAATAAAAAAAGCAGAAGAGAATATCGAGGATTATCTACAGGTGGATAATCTGGAATTAGAAATTGGTTATGGACTGATCTCGCTGGTGGACGAATCGCAGGGGGGCGATCTGTTCAACCGCATCACAAATCTCCGTAAACAATTGGCGATCGAACTCGGCATCATTATTCCGCCGATCCGTGTGCGGGATAATCTGCAGCTCGAACCGAATCAATATGTTTTCAAAATTCGCGGCAATGTCATCGCAAGCAATTGGCTGATGGTGGACCGGTATCTTGCAATGAGTCCAAGCACAGTGGAGAAGGAGATCGAAGGGACAAAAGTGAAGGAGCCGGCATTCGGTATGCCCGCAGTCTGGATCAACGAACAGCACCGGGTTGAAGCGGAAATGTACGGCTATACCGTTGTAGAACCGGCATCTGTTTTATCCACGCATTTACAGGAGATTTTACGAATAAATGCCGAGAAGATCCTGTCGCGTCAGGATACAAAGAAACTCGTCGAAAATCTGAAGAAGGAATATCCCGCAGTCATTGAGGATATGAATCCCGAGAATCTACCGATCGGCACAGTGCAGAAAGTACTGCAGAGTCTGCTGAAAGAAGGGATCCCCATCCGCGATCTTGTTACAATTCTGGAAGCATTGATCGATTATGCGAAAGTGACGAAGAACGTGGATGTGCTGACGGAATATGTTCGTCATTCTCTTTCCGAAACGATCGCCCGTCTCTATTCGGATAACCGCGGGATGATCCACGCCATTGCAATGGATCCGCATCTTGAATTGATCATCACCACTGCGTTGCAGAACAACCGCGAAACAAGTCCGAGTCTCGGACTTTCACCGAATGCGATCAACGATATTCAGCAGTCCCTGCAGGAATGCATCAATAATGCAGTCATCGGCGGGTATCATCCCATCGTGCTCTGTTCGGCGACAGTCCGTCCGTATTTTTACCGTCTCATCCATACAACCTTTCCGACCGTGTCCGTTCTTTCATTCACGGAACTTCCGCCGGAGACCGATATTGAATTTTTAGCCAAACTGGAGATCACTCATGAGAATTAAAAAATTTTTGGGGAACAACATCAAAGAAGCCACCGAGCAGATGAAACACGACCTCGGATCCGAAGCGATCGTACTGCACACGCGACGTGTGCCGAAGACCAATCTTCTGAAATCGCTCGGCAAGGATCAGTTCGAGATCACCGGAGCCATTGATGATGCTACGGAATTCTCCGAATCCGAACAGTCCGTCCCGAACAGCACGTATACGCGGCGCAATGTGAAACAATCGTACGATGCAGTAATGAAGACTTCCATCCGTCAGCAGGAACCGCAGGATGAACAATCCAACGCGCTGGAAGGTCTTCAGCAGATGACCCGCTCGTTCGAACGCAGTTCCGATCGCTCAGCCGAACCGGCGGCCGAATCCCGTTCAAAATCACTCCGCGAAGCATCGGATATTGTCCAGTTGAAAGCGGAGGTAGAGGATATGAAGAATATCCTTCAGCAGCTGACGCATCAGCTGAAGTTCAAGCATTTTGGCGAACTGCCCGATGTGCTGAAAGAAGCGTATCTGAATCTGCTGCAGCAGGATGTCGAAGAAAAATTTGCTGTCACGCTCACGAACGATGTGCTGAAAAAGATCACGCATGACCAGACGGTGAACAGAGCCACCATCGAACAGATGATCGTGCAGTCCATCTCGTCCGATTTTCCTGCAGCGCAAACGGAAAAAATATCCAAAAAATCAAAAGTGATCGTACTTGTCGGTCCGACCGGAGTCGGAAAGACGACCACGATCGCAAAGATGGCGGCGATCGACAAACTGGCGAACGGCAAAAGCGTCGGACTCATCTCCTGCGACACGTACCGTATCGGTGCCATCGAACAATTGAAGACATTCGCCGTCATCGCGGATATTCCGATGCAGGTGGTGTACCGTGCAGCCGATCTTGCTGCAGCCGTAAAAAAATTCCAGCGGTATGATGTGATCTACATCGACACGGTGGGACGAAGTCAGAAAGCAAAGAAGGATCTTACGGAGTTGAAGAAGATCGTCCAGGCAGCGAAAGCGGATGAGGTCCATCTCGTCTTGAGTGCACAGACGAACTATGCAACACTACGCGATATCACGGAGAAGTTTTCTTCACTCGATCCGACGCATTTAATTTTTTCAAAGATGGATGAGGCGGTTAACTTTGGTCCACTGTACAATATTATCCAAAAAACCAGGATTCCTGTCTCTTTCTTCGCTACAGGACAAGTAGTTCCTGATGATATTAGCGTTTCTGATGGTATGACATTTGCTAAGATGTTATATCAAGGAACCCCAGCCAATGCATGAAACCACACATATCATTGATCAAGCCACCGCACTGCGGGAACTTGCTCTGAACCAGAAGAAGCCTCATACCGAAGCGAGCGCCTATACATGGGCTGTCACGAGCGGAAAAGGGGGCGTGGGAAAGAGTGTGTTCGCGCTGAATTTTGCGTTGAATCTTGCGGAGAACGGTCACTCAGTTCTGCTGGTGGATGCCGATGAGAATCTCGGAAAACTTGATGTTATGCTCGGTCTTTCACCAAAAAATCGTATTCCGGATGTGTTGAGCGGTGCGGTGACAGTGAGCGCAGCAGTGTTGAATCCGTACCCCAATTTCTTTCTCCTCGCAGGAAGTTCCGGTTCCATGAATTATCCCGATATCACTACACACGAGCGGAACGGTTTCATTGATATGATCAACAGTTCCATGCCGGAAGTGACGGATATTATTTTCGATACCGGTGCCGGTATCCAGTCCAAAGTGATCTCCTACGCAGCGGCAGCCGATGAATTGATCGTCGTCTCGCATCACGAGCCGGTTGCAATTCTCGACGCATATGCCGCCATTAAAATGATCAACGCAAAGAACGGGTATCTTCCGATGAATGTGGTGATGAACAAGAGTGTGAATATCACCGAATGCGACGAAGCGGCAGCAAAACTCCAGAAAGCATTGAAACATTTCCTCTCCGCAGACATCCGGTATCTTGGCGTTGTGCCGATGGATGAGAACGTCGGACGTTCCATTGTTCAGCAGCGTCCGCTTGCAAAGCAGTTCCCGAAATCATCCGCTGCGTTATGCATCCGTGCAATCGCCCGTGTGCTTCAGCAGCGTTCACCCGCTACCCGTGTCAAGAAAGAATTGGTATATGCATGAATAAGATAATATTTCAGATAGGCCTGTTAACATTTTGTGTCTCCGTGGTTGTCTTTACCACGATGGGAAATGATGTGTTGGATGTGGTGGCTAAATCGTTCATCATCTTCATCGCCTCCATCGTAGCAATGGTCGGAGTGGTCGTGGCAACATCGCTGTTGTCTGTAAAAGAGAAAGTTAATCCCGAAGAGACAGGTAAGACGGCGTAATTCAACAGTGAGTGAATGGACATGAACGCAACCTATAATCAGACATCAACACCATCGCAAAAATTATCACCGACCGCAATGAAGGAGCTTGTGCAGTCCTATTTCGGTCTCGTGAAAGTGATCTCTAATGCGATCGCATCGAAAAATACGCGCACTTCCGCGCTCACGTCGGATGATATCTTCCAGTTCGGCGTGCTCGGGCTGCTGGATGCCGTTGACCGCTATGATGTGCGCAAAGGAGTGAAGTTCGAAACGTTTGCAGGATACAGGATCAAAGGGGCGATCCTGGACGGGCTGCGCGCGGCGGATATCATGCCCCGTTCGTTCCGTAAAAAAGAACGCGAAGCACAGTTGAATCCGGAGAATGTCCAGGTCAATCCTGTGCAGGTCACCAGTAGAAAATTACGGATGTCCGTTGAGGACTTCCAGCAGTTCATCCATGACGTGGGGGAGACCACTATGACACATTCCGTTTATTCCGATCTTACCGAAGGAGTGCTCGAGGCACTGCCGGATGATGAGAGCAACAATCCGTTCGAGATCGTCAGCTCGCAGCAGATGAAGGAACTGCTCGTTGAAGCGATCCAGCGTCTACCCGAACGCGAACGATTGGTGGTGCTGCTGTATTATTACGAGGGACTCACGTTCCGCGAGATCGGCAAAGTACTGCACGTCAGCGAATCCCGTTCGTTCCAGATACACTCTGCGGCTATTTCGATCCTGCATGATGCATTGATGGAAACAGCAGAGTAACGGCCGACCAATGATGACTCCTGAACAAATACGGGAAAAAGTGAAAACGATCATCCAGCTCCCCGCATTGCCGTCGCTGGCATTCGAAGTGGTGGAGATGGTGGACGATCCGAAGACCAGCGCCGCGCAGCTCGGCAAGCTGATCGCAGCGGATCAGGCACTTGCAGGAAAAGTGCTGAAGATCGCCAATTCTCCGTTCTATGGATTCCCCAAAAAGATCTCCACGATCGATTTCGCCATCATTGTCCTCGGATTCGACGCGCTGAAAGAGATCGTTATCAGTATCGCACTTGTCAGTTCGCTGCAGAAGAAAGCAGACGGATATTTCAATACAAAAACATTCTGGGATCATTCCATTTCCACCGGCGTTATAGCCCGCCGTCTTGCACGCGACATCGGATACCGTGTGACCGGCGAAGTGTTCGTGGCCGGACTCATTCACGATATGGGGATCTCCATCCTCAATAAATATTTCAATCCTGAGTTCCGACGCATCGTGGATATCACCCGTGAAATGGGCCTTTCCTTCGCGGAAGCTGAAGAGAGCGTACTCGGTGTGACGCATGCCGAGATCGGCGGATGGCTCGGTGAACGCTGGAATCTTCCGGATCAGCTCGTAGAAACCATTCGGTTCCATCACACTCCGGAAAAAGCAGAAGCGAACAAGAAACTCGTCTCCATCGTCCACTGCGCCGATGTCTTCGCCAAACAATTGATGACAGAAAAAGTTGAATATGACAGCGATCTTACGTTCAACGAAGAAGCACTGAATACACTGCAGTTGAACGATCAGAATCTGATCCAGGAATATCTTTTCCAATACTCGGACGTGGTGAACAGCGATCTTCGCGAAAGTCTTATGGTCTCCAATTTAGTTGGATTGTAGAATGCCGATGAACGAACCCTTAATACAACCAAAGAAATCACGAAAAGAACTCCTCAACGAGATCGAGCCGCAGTTTGAACGGTTCATTGAAAGCCGCGAACAATACATCCATATCCTTGAATCGACCATCAACTCCGTGCTTCAGGGCGGCAAGAAGAATGTTGATGAGACTTCTTCTGTGGATGAACTTGTAGTGATGCAGCGTCTTTCGAACAGTATCGGCACCGCCGTTGAACCGAATGCCATCATCACCACACTCATTGAGCTGACGGAGCAGGTCATACCCGTAAACGAAGCCGGGATATTTCTGTTCGACGCAAGCGCTAAACGTCTGCTTCCGCTCACCGCTCATGGTTCGCAGAAACTGGTGGACGAAGCGCAGCAGCAGTTGGAATCCGGCATCGTCGACTGGCTCTTCGCGGAAAAGAAAACGGTCGTCATTCCCGATCTTTCAAAATTGATCGAAGATGGTTCCTCACGGAATTATGTTCTCGTCCCGCTCATGCTCCGCCGTCAGGGAATCGGCATTTATCTGATCCAAACACCGAAGAAACAGGAAGAATTCTCCCATCAGGATGTGCAGCTGCTCTCCGTGCTCGCCAATCAGGCGGCCGTCGGAATTGAAAATTGGAGAGTCAACGCACAATTGGTGAAAGCAAATAACGAACTGAAGATGTTCCAGGCGCAGATGCTGCAGGCTGCAAAACTCGCCGCCGTCGGTGAACTCGCCGCCAGCATCGTACACGAGATCAAGAATCCGGTACAGATACTGGTGATGCAGATGAATCTCGTGATGACGGACCGGCTGCAGGGGGACTGGAAAGGAATGCTCGACACACAGATCAAACGTCTCTCCGACATCACCCGCCGCCTGATGAATTTCTCCCACTCTGTCGGCGAAGAATATGAATATGAACCGGTGGACCTGAACAAGGAAGTGAAATTTATTGCGGACATCATTGCACACGACTATAAGAATAACAATATCATATTCCAGTTCAATCTTTCGGAGCATCTTCCCACAATCCCGGGAAGCGTGAATCATCTTCAGCAGGTCTTCCTGAATATGCTCATCAATGCTCGCGATGCAATGCCGAAAGGGGGAACAATGATCATCACGACGGAGGTGAAGAATTTCCGCGCGGTCATCATCTTCTCCGATACAGGGACCGGTATCTCACAGGAGAACATGTCTAAACTCTTCACTCCATTCTTTACCACAAAAGAAGCAGGAAAAGGGACCGGACTCGGACTCTCCATCTGTAACAAGATTGTCTCCAACCACAAAGGGGAGATTAAAGCGGAAAGCGAAGAAGGAAAAGGAACATCCTTCATTATTTCCCTTCCGATCAAGAGAGAGGTAAAGTAAGTATGAAACAGGTGATGAACATTCTCGTGATCGTGCTGATCGGTATCGGCACACTTCTGTCCGGCTCAAAGCGCGCTCGCACTGCGAAGCCGATCGACTACGTTGTCACCGGTAAATCCAGTGTCATGACCATCGCTCTGAACGGCGATGTGTCGTGGAGCGAAGCAGTCAACGGAAATTCATTCACCGTGACCGTTGCCGGCGATGCGAAGGATTTTATCGTGAAACGGATGAACTATTCGTTCCGCGACGGCGCCATCAAAACATTCTCGATGGCTCCTGTCCATCCGGATACGGAACAGATCGTCATCACACTGCGCAAGGATCAGGCATACAGGATCTATCAAAGTCCTTCTTCAGGCCGTTTGAACATCGAATTTTTCTCCGGTTCCGCGATCGCAGGTTCCGTGAAGAAGCAAGCCGAACCAATTGCCGCGGGTGCAGTGAGTGCAGTCATTGCTAAGGTAAAACGAAAACACCGCGCGACAGAAACGAATGTGAAAACAGCATCGAAATCAGCTCCCATCAATATCGCGGATCTTGCAAAAGAGCAGACTGCGGTCACTCCCGGATCGAAGAAATCACAAACGACAGAGACCGGAGAACAAAAAGAGAATATTGAGCCGGTGCAGCAAAGCACTGCTTCGATGAGTTCCCTCAATTCATCTGCGATCCTTCTGCTGTTCGCTTCTATGTTCATCATTACCGGCGGCGGAGTGGCACTGGCATATGTCCTTATCAAACGGAAGAGCGTCACCGTTGCCGCATCAGTTCCAGCACCGGTACCGGTCGCTGCACCTGCCGCACAATTGCTTCCGTTGGAACTCGTTGCCATGGAGAAAGAAAAGGAAAAAGAGGAAGAGGAATTCCGTCAGGCTATTGAATATGCCGAACAGTATCTCCGTTCACAGGGCGAATTCGAACTACAGCAGCGTCTTGAAAAATTGAACAACTCTTCCATGCAGAAAAAACTGGAACGCGCCGCTTCGGTTCCCGGAAAAAATATGAACACGGCAGCAGCAGCGGAAAAACTCGGCATCAGCGTCGGAGAAGTAGAACTTGCTTCCCGCTTACAAAAATTTCAGGAATACCATATGACGGAGAATGTATGATCAAAGGGATCTATTCCTCGGGATCGGGCATGCAGCCCCGCTTGATGCGTTTGGATGTCATCGCAAACAATGTGGCGAATGCGGATACGACCGGTTATAAGAAGGACAGCGTCTTCGTGCAGATCATGAAGGATGCCGGCGTGGCACAATCCACCGGTGCCGGTGAACTGGCAGGACTCGATGTGAAAGAGTTCACGGATTTTGGCGAGGGTTCGCTTCGTCCCACCAACGGTCCGCTCGATGTTGCGATCCAGGGTGAAGGATTCTTCGTCCTTGATACGCCCGACGGCACTCGCTACACGCGCAACGGAAATTTCCGCATTGCTGACAACGGCGATGTGGTCAATTCCAGCAGTGATCATTTAATGGGAACCGGCGGAAAGATCACTATCCCAAGTGCGGAGAAGATGCAGCAGAACGATCTCACCATCACCAAGGGGGGGGAGATCTTTATGGGACAGACGATGCTCGGAAAGATCCGTCTCGTCACGTTCAGCGACATGCAGAAATTGATGAAGACCGCCGGCACCATGTTCAAATCCGAAGAATCGCCGAAGGATGTTTCGGTCTCGGATGAAAAGACAACCGTCCGTCAGGGATATCTTGAAGAATCGAATGTGGAAGCTTTGACGGAGATGGTGCAGTTGGTGGAATTGTCACGCGGCTTTGAGACCGATCAGCGCACCATGCGCTATCAGGATTCAACGCTTGAAAAAGCAATGGAAGTCGGAAGAGTCTAAACCAAGAAAGAAGGAATTCCATGAACAGAGCATTACGCACCGCGGCAACAGGAATGTTCGCACAACAGGTGAACATCGATCTTATTTCCAACAATCTGGCGAACGTCAATACGACGGGATTCAAAAAGAGCCGTCCCGAATTTCAGGATCTGATGTATCAAACCATCAGGACGAACGGTATCGCAGAGGATGGAAAGACGACCGAAGTTGCCGAGATCCAGATCGGAAACGGCGCTGTTCCCGTTGCCACCACAAAGAATTTTCGGCAGGGGGATATGACACCGACGACAAATCCGCTGGACATCGCGATCCAGGGAGAAGGATTCTTTCAGATTCGCCGGTCGGACGGGACCACGGCGTATACGCGCGACGGTTCACTGAAGATCTCCGCGGACGGACAGCTTGTCACATCGCAGGGATATATCGTTGAACCCGGCATCACGTTCTCGTCTTCGACCGCCGATATCTCCATATCTCGCGACGGCACGATCGAAGTGATGGAAGCGGGACAGACGGCGCAGATCAAATTGGGACAGGTTGAACTGGCAAAGTTCATCAATCCTGCAGGACTCCACGCGATCGGAAGCAATCTGTTCCTCGAAACCGGCGCATCCGGTCAGCCGATCATCGGCTCACCGGGGAGTGAAGGATTCGGTGAAATGGCACAAGGTTCACTGGAATCATCCAACGTGGACGTGGTGGAAGAGATGATTAGTATGATCGTTGCACAGCGTGCATACGAGATCAATTCCAAAACCATCAAAACAGTTGAAGAAATGCTCGGAATGGCAAACAATCTGAAAAGCTGACCAATGACCCTGCTTGTGATCATATTGATGCTCATCGGAGGTGAAAAATCAGTCGTGAAACCGACAGATTTTCAGCAGCTGATCGATCAATACCTGAAAGAGAATCTTCATACCGACGGTGTTGAGACGGAATATAGTTTCCGCTCGCTCCCGAATGAGATCATTCTTCCCAAAGGAGAATATTCCATCCGCGTTGCGCAGACACAGCCGTTGTTGAAAAAAGGGTATTCCGGAATTCCGGTGGAGATCGTGAACGATGGGAAAGTTGAACGCGTGGTGCTCTGCTCGGTCTTCATCCGCACATTCGAGAATGTCTTTGTTGCCATCCGTCCCTTCGAAAAGAATGAGGAGATCGATGCATCGTTCCTCGTCGTAAGCAGGATCGAAACAACGAACATGAACGATGCCATCACTGCCATGATGCCGCTTGCAGGACTGCGGACGAAGAGAATGGTAAAAGAGAACAGCGTTCTTCAGCGTTCGTTCATCGAAGAGATCCCCGCCGTGAAACGCGATCAGGCGGTAAGTCTGCTCGTGAAAGCGAATAATCTCACCATCGGTTCTTCCGGTATTGCAAAAGAGGATGGACTGATCGGCGAAGAGATATTGGTACAGCGCGTTGGGACAAGAGAGACCGTCCGCGCGAAAGTTGTCGGACAATCGATCGTTGAAATTGAAATCAAGTGAGTGAGGGTAGCATGAACAACCTATGGATCACAAAAAGAAAACAGTGTCACACTGAGCGCCTGCCTGCCGGCAGGCAGGAAGTCTCACGAAGTGATGCCTTCGGCAGAAGTGTGGCACATCATACGACATCATGCCTCGTCTCCGCTCGGCATGACATCGTAATGCTTGTTTTGTTTATTTCTGGTATACTCAACGCCCAGGACCTCCGCCAGAATTATAACCGTTCGCTCTTCTCCGACCAGAAAGCAAATCAGATCGGCGATGGCGTCACTATCCTTGTCGTTGAATCGTCCAGCGCTTCGAACGATTCACGCACTTCCACTTCGCGTGCCAGCGATCTCTCGCTCGCATCCGCAGCGAAGAACGGCGCAACATCATTGCTCGATGTCGGCGCATCGATCGGAACAGGAAATTCATTCAAAGGGGAGGGCGCAACCGAGACGAAAGGTTCGGTCCGCGCAAAGATCTCCGCGCGCGTCGATTCCATTTATCTGAACGGAAATCTCTGGATCAGCGGCAGCCGTGTCATCACCATCAACGGCGAAGAACAGGTGATCAGGATCTCTGGACTCGTTCGTCCTTCGGATATCCAGTCCGATAACAGCATCTACTCATTCAACATTTCTGATGCCGCCATCGTCTTTCAGGGGAAAGGCTTGACCGCGGATAATCAGGAACCGGGCTGGCTCACGAAATTCTTTCATTGGTTATTCTGATCATGAAAAAAATCATTCTTATACTCGCTCTTGTTGTCAGCGTTGCAGTGTCCGCATCACGGATCAAGGATCTTGCGTACGTGCAGGGAATGCGCGGTGAACAGGTGATCGGTTACGGTCTTGTCGTAGGACTCAACGGTACCGGCGATAGTCAGCGTTCCACTTTCACTATCCAGTCCGTTTCAAGCATGTTGAAACGTTTCGGTATCACCGTTCCTCAAGATCAATTAAGACTCCGCAACGTTGCCGCAGTGATCGTCACCGCAACGATTCCCGCATTCACAAAAGAAGGGGGCGTTGTTGATGTCACGGTGTCGTCCTTAGGGGATGCAACGGGATTACAAGGCGGAACACTTCTTGTCACTCCGCTCTCCGGCTTGAACGGCGCCATCTACGCATCAGCACAGGGTCCGGTTTCCGTCGGCGGAATGAACGTCCGTTCGAACGGCAGCGAGGTCCGCCGCAATCACACCGCAGCAGGACGTGTCCCCGGCGGCGCGATGATCGAAAAAGCGGTCGACGTGAAGATCTTCACCGATTGGAAAGTTTCCGTTGTTCTGTGGCAGCCGGATTTTACAACGGCAATGCGCATCGTGAATGCGGTCAACTCCAAAATCGGTCTGCAGATCGCATCCGCTGTGGACGCATCCACTATCGCACTGAACGTTCCGAATGCATACCGAGATAACGCGAAGATCATCGATTTTATTTCGCAGGTGGAACTGCTCGAGATCGTCCCGGATGTCTCCGCAAAAGTGGTCATCAACGAAAAGACCGGAACAGTTGTCGTCGGCGGAAATGTGACGATCCTTCCCGTCGCCATCTCTCATGCAGGTCTTAATATAGAGATACAGCAAACCCCGGTGATCTCACAGCCGGCGGCATTTTCCAAAGGGACGACTGTTGCTACGGCGATGTCATCCATTACCACGAGTACGGACAGCAGCTCAGTGGTTGCCATCAATGGCGCCGCAACGGTTCAGGAAATCGCAAAAGCATTGAATTCATTGAAGGTTTCACCCCGCGACGTGATCGCCATCTTCCAGGCATTGAAAGAAGCCGGCGCGCTCAAAGCGGAACTGATCAT
>CAIVNT010000491.1 GCA_903907305.1 uncultured Ignavibacteriota bacterium | reverse complement strand
TGAAGAAGCGATTGCAAAGGACAAAATCCGACAGCAAAAACTGGAAGATGCGGGATTTACCGTAATCCGTTTTCCGGATGAAGAAGTGCTGCATAACATCATTAATGTGCGTGAACAATTACAGCACACGATCGAGAAAATAGAGCAAAATCAAAGCCTCCCCCCGTCCCCCTCTGGGAGGGGGATACGGTATTAATGGAAACGAATATTATCAATACCAAATGACTTCTTCGAACAGAACAGCAGCTGCATGGATCTTCCTCTCACCATCGTTGGCGGTGATCGGGGTGTTCTTTGTCATTCCCGTGCTTGCAGCACTGATGCTGAGCTTTACGGATTTTGATATTTATGCATTAGGGAATTGGGATTATATCCGTTTTGTGGGATTTAAAAATTATCTGAGGATCCTTGATACGCCGCTGTTCTGGAAAGCACTCCGGAATACATTCTATTTTGTGCTGGTCGGCGGTCCGCTCTCGGTTGCTGTATCGCTTGGAACGGCGCTGATGCTGAATTCCAAACTCGCGAAATTCAAATCCGTGTATCGAACTGTCTATTTCCTCCCCGTAGTTTCGAGTCTCATCGCCGTCGCCATCATCTGGAAATATCTGTACCATCCGGCCCACGGAATTCTAAACTACTTCCTTGCGAATTTCGGCGTAGCACCGATCGACTGGCTCGGTGATCCCGTTCTTGCTATGCCGGCGATCATCATCATGGCAGTCTGGAAGAATTTCGGCTACAACATGCTCATCTTCATTGCCGGCCTGCAGAATATCCCCGAAGATCTCTACGAAGCGGCGCATTTGGACGGTGCCAGCTGGTTGCAGCAATTCACAGAGATCACTCTGCCGATGCTGAAACCGACAACGGTCTTTGTCGTGATGATCACGATCATCGGCTATTTTCAGCTATTTGCGGAACCGTATGTGATGACGCAGGGGGGACCGCTCAATTCGACGACGAGTATCGTTCTGCTGATGTATGAACAGGGATTCCGCTGGTGGAGCATGGGGTATGCCGCAGCGATCGCGTTCGTTTTGTTCATCATCATCCTTTTCTTTACGCTGATACAGATGCTGATGCAAAGGAGCGTAAAACGATGAGACGAAAGATCACATCGATCGCACTGAATATCGGATTATTCCTTGTCGGAGTTACGGCGATCATTCCAGTGTTGTGGATGGTCTCTGCATCGTTCATGGCGACCGGTGAAGCCGGTTCGTTCCCGCCGCCGATGCTGCCGAAACATCCTACGTTTGAACATTATATTGCGCTGACGCAACGTCTGAGTATGATGCGGTATTTTCTGAACAGTTTCATCATTGCCGGAACGGTCACGCTTGTTTCAACGATCCTGAACTCGATGGCGGGATTTGCATTCGCAAAATATCATTTTAAAGGAAGAGACAGACTGTTCAGTACGCTGTTGAGCGGTATGATCATTCCGGCACAAGTGACAATGCTCCCCTTGTTCCTGATGCTGAAGACGATGGGATTCGTCAACACGTATGTTGGTGCAATTATTCCGGGACTTGCCAGTATCTTCGGCATCTTTCTGATCCGTCAGTTCGTTCTTGCGATACCCGATAGTTTCATTGAAGCAGCGCGTATGGACGGTGGAAGTGAATTCAGGATCTACCGCACGGTCATTCTGCCGCTCTGCAAACCGATACTCTATACACTTGCATTGTTCACATTCATGGGAACGTGGAACGATTTTATGTGGCCACTCATCATTATGACGGACCAGTCCAACTACACCCTTCAGGTCGGTCTTGCAAGTCTGATGGGAGAACATGTGTTGGACCTTGAACTGATGATGGCCGGTTCTGTCGTGACGATCATTCCGGTGCTGCTCCTGTTCCTTGTCTTCCAACGACACTACGTCCGTGGCATTATGGTGGGTGGAGTGAAGGAGTGAGGCGTGCAGATTTCAGTATACAGATGGCAGATAACAGATATCAAATGTAAGATACTGGATGCTGGATAATAGATTCTGGATTATTAGAGGCCATCTCAAAAACACCTCTGTCACCCCCACAACGTGGCCGTTGGCCGAATGTCCCGCTGTTTGAGATTCCGCCTTGCGGGATTTCTAAAAGCGGAACATGCGGGAATGACAAATTTTCTAGTGGAATATTTTGTTATTGAGATGGCTTCTAATAAGGCTTTGAACAGATTCATGTTAGAAACTGAAATATCGGAGT
>CAIVNT010000490.1 GCA_903907305.1 uncultured Ignavibacteriota bacterium | reverse complement strand
TATCTCTGTTCTGAATGGCAAAGTAAAGGTTTCAGCGCGGCTGGTGGATGTTGAAACGGCTGAGACGATCATTGCCGAAGATGCAGTATCAGAAAATGCCGATCAGGAATCGATCGATAATACTGTATCGAATGTTGCGATGCTGCTCTATAATGAACTTCCCATCATCGAAGGGGATGTGATTAAAGTCGATACCGATGAACTCTTTATTGATATCGGCGGATCGAACGGCATCCGCAAAGGGACGAAATGTGTTGTGTTCCGACAGGGGGAAAGTATCAAACACCCGATCTCCGGCGAGATTCTGGGACGGAAAGTGACACGGCTCGGCGAAATCATCGTCATTCAGGTGCAGGATAAGTTTGCGATGGTCAAAACGTTAGAATCGGAGCAGGATTTTCAGGTCGGCGATAAAGTCATCATCAAATAAATAAGAGGGATTCAATGAAAAAAATTCTCACCCTTGTTATTCTCTCCTCTGTATACCTTTTCCCACAGACCAATGATTTCAATATCACTGGAGCCGGAGCTCGTGCTGAAGGATTCGGCGGTGCGTTTATTGGACTTGCCGATGATGCGACAGCCGTTGTATGGAATCCAGCAGGACTTTCGCAACTGGAACGTCCTGAAGCATCCGTCGTAACGCGTTTTAAAGGGGAGAGTGCTGATTTTACGAATTCAGTCGATCCTTCACTTAATGCAAAAGAATCACAGAGTAATTTCACACTGAATTTCGGCAGTGTTGCGTTTCCGGTCTTAAAAGGAGAGATGAAGATTGTCGTTGCAGCGGCATATCAGCGTCAATTGGATTTCTATGAAAGTCGGCAGCGTCAAAAAATGGTTCGGGGAACCGGAATATTCAGTCCGAATTATATTGAAACCGAGCGCTCGGATATACGAGGAGGTGTCAATACCATCACGCCTGCGATCGGTATACGGATCAATCCAATGATCTCGTTTGGAGTATCAACGAATATCTGGCTTGGTTCATTAAATTCAACGCAGCAATTGCATGACTCCAGAGTGAACGTTCAGGATGAGGATAAATATACACTTGATTATTCTGGACTGAATTTTGTCTTCGGAGGATTGCTGGATTTCGAAGGAGTACAGAAGGGTATTCCCTTGAAAGTTGGTCTCACCTTCAGGACACCATTTACGCTGAAAGCGACCGGTAACTACACTATGGATAGAAAAATTGCGTCAACCGGGAATGCACAATTTGATATTGAACAGAAGATCGAGATGCCGTTCATGTTTGGTATGGGAACTTCATATCGAATAGGTGAGAATCTTACCGTAGCGATGGATTATGAAATTAGAAATTACGGGAACAAGTCGATCATATCAACTGCAACCATTCAGACATTAGGACTTTCCGGGACGAGTACAGATGATATCAGTGAAAGTAAAGAAAACCTCAACGAGTTCAGAGTCGGAGCAGAATATCTCATCGTGACGGATAATTTTGTTATTCCTGTCCGTGGAGGATTTAAAACGGTTCCTTCGGTCTTTGCCGACTACGTGTACGATAGCGCAACAGGGGAGTATATCCCGACTTCAACACAAACAACAGGGACAGGATTTTCAATAGGGTCTGGATTTATCTCCGATGCATTTGCATTGGATGTCACATACAGCAGATCGAGTTATACACAAAAGTTTGATGTGGATGGACAGATTGAATATGGTTTTGGAACCATAGGTTCTTCAATTATAATATACTTTTAGATTCACTTAAGATGTTTTCTCTTGACAATTGGGTAAACCCCTTATATATTTGCTTTGCCTTCTAGATACATAATTCACTGATCCTCAACAAAAGATAGGAGAAACAAATGAAAAAGTTCCTCGCAGTAGTTCTAGC
>CAIVNT010000489.1 GCA_903907305.1 uncultured Ignavibacteriota bacterium | reverse complement strand
GAGTCCGCACATATCTCGGCAATGTCAGTGATTATATCGCAAAGAAAAAGACCGAGAAGAAGCAATTGACAATGGACAATGGACAATTGAAACAAGAACGGCGGAGTGCAGAGAAGGCATCGTCAAATCAACGGGCGGAAGAGAAGAAAGAACATCAGAATCAAAACACAAAGCAGGAACAGCCGAAGAAGAATCTTCACCAATTGAAGAAACGTCTGGAGCAAGTGGAGAAGGATATCGCGTATGCCGAAGAGCAAAAAGCATTGCTGGAAAAGAAAATGGCGAGCGAAGAGTTCATAAAGCATCCCCTGAAAGCGAAGACTATCTCTGCTGAATATGATGCGGCGACCAAAAAGCTGAATGAGTTAATGAGTGAATGGGAAAAACTCTCCTCGGAAATCGGTTAGATCCTAATGGATAATTGATAGTGGATAATGGATAATCAAGCGAAATGGTATGAAACAAAAAATTATCAATTATCCATTTTCAACTATCAATTGTTAGTATAATGTTCTTCCAAAAAAAAATATCTGCACTTGGCTGGATGCTCTTCAGTGCTTTCTGCTTCGCACTGATGGGAGCGTTCACGCACTCCTTAAAGGAGACCTTTGACTGGCGCATTACCGGATTCGCGCGTGCGTTCATCAATTTCATCTTTGTGGTGGGACTCGCTTTCGTGACGAAGAAACCTCTTATTTTCAAAAGCGCTCCTTCTACATTGTGGTGGAGAAGCGTCATCGGTTCCATCTCCATTCTCTGCACATTCTACGTCTTTGCGAATCTCCCGCTCGCCGAAGCGACATCGCTGACAAATCTTGTCCCCATTTGGATGGCGCTCATCATTGCATTCTACGGCAATCAGTCCGTGCCGCGCTCGGTACTTATCTCTATACTATGCGGAATTGCGGGAGTCTATTTCATTCAACAGCCGCACTTCGATGAAGGAAATATAGCGATCGTAGTGGGAATCTTTCAGGCGCTTTTCGCGGCGATCGCTGTCTATAATCTGCACCGGATAAAGAATATTCATCCCACAACCATTGTTGCCCATTTTACCGGAGTGGCGAGCATTATCACATTCATCGTCTTGATCCCCGCGCTACCGCATCTGCTCGACGGATCGAAATACACATGGCCGGTGATCGGCGAACTGTTCGGAATCGGACTGACCGGAACAGCGGCGCAGCTTGCAATGACACGTGCGTACATGCTGGGGAATCCCGCACAGAACTCCACCGTTGGACTTGCACAAGTGGCGTTCGCAACGGTGTTCGATGTTGTCGTGTGGAATCGTTCATTCAGCCTCGAAACGATTGTGGGAATTCTACTTATTACAGTGCCAACAACATTCTTTGTGGCGAGGATTCAGTTGAGGAATAGAGCGCAGTCAGTGTAAGAGCAGGTGTTAGGGTTTAGGTATTAGCTATAAGCAAAAGCCTGAAATTATTGTGACAAGAATACTATTGAGTTTTAGAACTCTATCTGTGTGAACTAAACAGGCGATAGGTATTAAGTGTTAGCCATAAGGAAGCGCCTGAATCCTATGGACCTTTCCTAACACATTGATGCAATCTCAAAAATATCTATGTCATCCCCGAATGCTTCTGTCGGGGATCCAGCATTATAGATTCCCGCCACAAACACGCGGGAATGACAATTATAAAATGAAAGAATTTATTCTTGAGATGGGCTACAGTACCTAATACCTAACACCTTCATAATTTTTCTCAATATGGAAAACACCTTCTACAGCTCCTTCGACACAGCATGCCGCGAAGACGAACGTCACGGCGATTACCGTACTCCGTTCGAGCAGGACCGCGACCGGATCATCCACACGGCGAGCTTCCGTAGACTGCAGGCGAAGACGCAGGTCTTCCTTTCGGGCGAGTACGATTTTTACCGTACGCGGCTGACGCACTCACTGGAAGTGGCACAGATCGGAAGGGCGATCTGTACTTTTCTCCAACGAAAAAGTCCATTCTTCTCCGAAACATTCTACGTTGATTCGAATCTTGTCGAAGCGATCTGTCTTTCGCACGACCTGGGCCATCCGCCGTTCGGTCACGCAGGTGAGCGTACACTCCACAATGTGATGAAGCCGTTCGGCGGATTCGAAGGGAACGCACAGACGTTACGACTACTGACGGAAACAGTGTACTCGGACAAAGTATCACGGAAAGGAATGAATCCTACCCGCGCATTTCTGGACGGAGTTCTGAAATACAAGACATTGTTCAGCGAACTGGAAAATCCGAAGAATCATTTCATTTACAACGAGCAAAAGGCGTATCTTGACTTTGTGTTCGATGGTATTGACCTCTTGGGACAGATCGAAGCGGGAAAGACGCGCGATTATTTCCGAAGCATCGAATGTCAGATCATGGACTGGTCCGACGACGTGGCGTATTCATTGAACGATGTGGCCGACGGAATTCACAGCGGATTCATTACGCAGCATAAGATAGAGCGTTGGGCCGAATCGCAGCAGCTGGAAGACGATCAAAACGCGAGCCTGCAGACACTCTTTGCGGCAATGCGGGACGGGAATGTGGAACGTTCGCTCTCCACAAAGATCGGTTCATATATCGAATCGTGCAGTGTGGTGGAAACGACGAATATCATGACCGCTTTTACGAATCGCTACAAATTCGATCTTGTGGTCGATGAAAGAGCAAAAAAAGAATCGAAGATGTTCAAGAAACTGTCGCTTGATCTTGTTTTTCTCTCTCCTCAGTTACATCAGCTGGAAAAGAAGGGCGATTATCTGTTGAAACGGATCTTCGATACGTTCGCGGAGAATTACATCGGAAGAGAGAAATTCGAACTGAATCTTCTCCCGAAATATGTGGAACAGAACATCGCGAATGCAAACAACGATCAGCACCGCGCGCGCCTTCTCTGTGATTACATTGCAGGAATGACGGACGGATTTGCGATCCGCACGTATAAGCGTCTGTTCGATCCGGAGTTCGGGTCGATGGTGGATTTGATCTAAGAGCAGACGTCAGTTATCAGTATTCAGCTATCAGAGTTCAAAAATATTTACGAAAGCTTTCCATTTAGTCTATTGTCATCCCCGGGTGTTACTGGCGGGGATCCATGCACTAACAAAACTTAGACTTACTGGATGCCCGATAGAAGCTCCGCCGTTTGAGTCCCGCAAGGCGGAGTCCCAAAGAGCGGGACATTCGGGCATGACGGTAGTTTTTTGAATTCAGAAATATACGTTGTGATTATGGATAGTCTTGAATGGTATCTTCTTCCGAATGCGGATGAGATCGATTCGCCTGCACTGGTCGTGTACAAGGACCGTGTCGTGAGAAATATCCGCGCGTGCGTAGTAAAAGTTTCCTCTCCGTCACTGCTTCGTCCTCACGTGAAGACGAATAAAATGGCAGAGGTCTGTTCGCTGATGCTGGCGGAAGGGATCACAAAATTCAAATGTGCAACGATCGCCGAAGGGGAGATGCTCGGTTCTGTCGGCGCGCCGGATGTTCTGCTGGCGTATCAGCCGGTTGGTCCGAAGATCGGACGCCTTCTCGAATTGCAGCATCAATTTCCGGCGACCGTCTATTCCTGTATCGTCGATTCATTTTCTGCAGCGCAGCAGATCTCTGAGGCTGCGTATGCTGTTTCGCTCCGTCTGCCGGTCTTCATCGATCTGAACGTGGGGATGAACAGGACGGGGATCGTTCCGTCACAGGCCGTTTCCCTTGTTAAAGGAATCAGTTTGCTTCCCGGACTCCGCATCATCGGCGTGCACGCATACGATGGACATATTGCGGATGATGATGTGCTGATCCGGACAAAGAGAAGTGAAGATGTCTTTCGGGAAGTTCCGGAATTGGTCCATGAAATGAATGAACTCCTCAATACGACGATGATCATTGTGGCGGGAGGGTCGCCGACATTTTCTTATTACGCAAAGCGCGGTGATGTGCAATGCAGTCCCGGTACATTCGTTTTTTGGGACGCAAGTTATTCCCGGATGATGCCGGAAGAACCGTTTGAAGCTGCGGCATTAGTATTGACGAGAGTCATTTCAACAGTAGATCACGAGAGGATCTGTCTCGATCTTGGACACAAATCGCTCTCCGCAGATTATCCGCAGCCGCGGGTCTATTTTCTGAATGCTCCGGAAGCGTTGCCGCTTTCCCATAGCGAGGAACACCTTGTGGTGAAGGTGGCGGATTCATCGAAGTATGCAGTCGGTGAACTCTTCTACGGAGTACCGCAGCATATTTGTCCCACCGTAGCGTTGTACGAACGGGCGATCGTTGTCGACGGGAATAACGCGGTCGGCGAGTGGAGTGTGACGGCGCGGGATAAGAAATTGAAATGGTAGATGTTCCGAATGACGGAATATGTTTTACGAGTAAACAGAACGAAGCAATTTTGTCATTCCCGCGTGTTCCGCTTTCTGGAATCCCGCGAGGCGGAATCTCAAAAGGCGGGACTCCCGGCGGGAATCCATTCATGGAACCCCAATAGGAACATTCGGCCAACGGCCACGTTGTGGGGATGACAAAGGTTTTTGATTTACGGTTGCACCTGGATAATAAAGGAAATCATGGAACTGAAAAAAGAAGATATCATCGAAGTCACAATCGAATCCACGGGTTTTGAAGGGAAGTCCGTCGCCCGCGTGGACGGTATGGTCGTTTTTGTGGAGGGGGCTATCGCCGGCGACGTGGTGAAGGCAAAGATCTATAAGACGAAAAAGAAATACGCCGAAGCGAAACTGGTGGAAGTGGTGACGCCATCCGCGCAGAGAACCACAGCGAGATGTTCGTACTTCGGGGTCTGCGGCGGCTGTAAATGGCAGCATGTGGAGTATCCGACGCAGTTGCAGTATAAACAGCAGCATGTGGCGGATGCACTGGAGCATATCGGCGGATTCAAAGGATTGAACATTCTGCCGATCGTCGGATCGGATGAGGTCTTCTATTATAGAAATAAATTGGAATTCTCCTTCAGCGACAAACGCTGGCTGACGGAGAAGGATATGGATGCCATCCCGAACGTGGAAGGGAAAATCGTTTCACCGAATGACGAAGATGCGGCGGGACAGCAGCAAAACCCGATGACGATCGCGGCGGGATTCCATGTTCCCCAGCGGTGGGACAAAGTGTTGGATGTACATGAATGTTTTTTGATGTCCGAAGCAAGTAACGGTATTCTCAACACCGTCCGCGCCTTTGGTGTGAAGAATAACATTCCCGCATATTCCCCGGAAGGCGAGACGGGATATTTCCGGAATCTGGTCATCCGCGAAGGGAAGAACACCGGCGACGTGATGGTGAATCTTGTCACCTTCGAGGATTCCCCTGAAGTGATGGAGAGACTCGCTGTGGAGTTGCGGGAGAAGTTCCCCGCGATCACTACCATCATCAACAATGTGACGAAACGAAAATCGCAAGTGGCGGTCGGCGAATACGAGAAGATCTATTTCGGCGACGGACTCATCCACGACACGCTCGGCACACACCGTTTCCAGATCTCCGCGAATTCGTTCTTTCAGACGAACACGAAGCAGGCGGAGAAATTATATTCCATCACAAAAGAATTTGCCGGGTTGAAACTGACGGACCTTGTCTACGATCTGTATTGCGGAACAGGAAGTATCGGAATATTTATTTCAGATTCAGTGAAACAGGTCGTGGGAATTGAACTGGTGGAAAGTTCCATCATGAACGCGCGAAAGAATGCGGAGCTGAATAATATTTCCAACATTGAATTCCTTGCCGGCGATCTGAAAGAACTGCTGACGAAAGATGTTGCGTGGAAGGAACAATATGCGAACCCGAACGTGATCATCGTCGATCCGCCGCGCAGCGGAATGCATCCCAAAGCGGTGGAGGAACTCGGCAGAATGAAAGTGCCGACCATCATTTACGTCAGCTGTAATCCCGCCACTCTTGCGCGCGATCTGCAGATGCTTGCGAAGGACGGATACCAAATTGAAAAAATCCAGCCGGTGGATATGTTCCCGCACACGTATCATATTGAGTGTGTGGTAAAGCTGGTGCTGGGGTAAATTGTTTTGATGAATAAAATACTATGTGCAAAGTGTTATCGTCCCCGTCAGAGTTGGCGGGGATTTTTTTTTGCGCTCAGTTGAGTATTACCAAATTCGCCGCAAATGATAGAGCCCTCTCAGATGTTTGATTGAAGTTATCACAAACCTTTCAGGTCAAAAAATACACGCCTCATTGGTCAATGCAATTTAATTGAACCTTTCTCCAATCTTCCCAATCTTCACAATAACACGATGAACAAATATTGCTGACGGGGATCTGTAATTATGGCGAATGAATTTGAGACCAAAAAACGCTTCCTTGAAATGGTCAGAGTCTCTTTTTCCCCGGCAAGCTTTGTGAAACATCTTAGCACTCATGCTAAGGTAATACACATCGTATCATTTATAGTAATACTTCTGATCGCCGCCGTATCCGAATATTTTATTATCCGCAATGAGAGATCTGTTGCAGCATTAACCGCGGGTCAGGTATTTCCATCGATCGCAGTGCTCAGTGCAGCAGAGAGACAACTATCGTTGAATGAGCTCATACGGAACAATACGATTCTTGTTGTATTCTCAACGAGATGCACACATTGTCTGGATGAAATAAAATTTTGGAATGCGGTTTTCCCGCACTTGAACGATTCCTGCTCTGTTGCCGCGTTGTCGGTGGACAATGTGATGAACACCGTCGCATTTGTGAAAGAGTATGCAATCACACTGCCGGTCTTTACGTTTGTCACAACTGATGCGATCGATTCATTGCAAATCCGTTCAGTGCCGATGATATTCTTTATTGATGGGAGCCGAATCTTAAGAAGAGTCATAGTCGGAAATCAGGAAAAAGGAACCGTAGCCCGCATGATCAGTGAATTTCTCCGGAGTCAGGATTGGGAACAAGCAAAAGAACGGTAATATGAAGCGCGGAGAGGGGATCGTTCTCGTTGCAGTTGCGTTGTCCTTCGTCATTCTATTGTATGTTGGGAGGGTCATTCGGCGCCCGGATCATTTCAAGATCCGAGCCGCTGAGTCGATGAATGCGGAATATCTCGGAGATGACGGTGTTATTCTGCAGAGGAATTCGAATGATTGCGGTCTGTGTGCATTGAAGATGATACTTGATGATGCCGGGATCATTACGTCAATCAATACGATCGAACAGAGTGTGCTGTTGACGGAACGCGGAGCATCAATGCTCGATTTGAAAACGGCAGCAGGCCACCTGGGTCTAAAATTGGAAGGATGGAAGTTGTCGGCGGATTCACTGTTGACCATCACACTTCCGGCGATACTCTTTATCAGACAGAATCACTACGTCGTGGCGGACAGCGTTGTCAACAACAATGTCTATGTCCGCGATCCGTCCATAGGACGGTTACGGAT
Source organism: uncultured Ignavibacteriota bacterium (assembly GCA_903907305.1). Taxonomy (GTDB): domain Bacteria; phylum Bacteroidota; class Ignavibacteria; order UBA10030; family UBA8401; genus UBA8401. Next base: position 560 of record CAIVNT010000489.1, on the reverse strand, counting down.
ATCGGTCGATAAGATCGGGAATATTTGGAAAGGAGAAGCGTTGATCATTCTTGCGCTGAAGAAATAACCTTGTTCATCGGTTTACGGTCCATAGAAGAGAATTATGTTTTCGGTTTGGGCGCTGAAGATACAGTTTTACTTTATGAGCGGCGAACAGCCCACGATGAGCAGGAAATAATTCATTTATCCATTCAATACATAAAACAGGAGGTTCTATGAAAAAAATCGCATCTCGGCTGATCATTCTATTGCTGCTGGTGAGCGTTATTGTGCCGTTGTTGCCGGCGGATGTTCATTCGCAGCGACTCTCTTCGGTGGAAATGATATCCATATCCGGAGGGAAAGCAATAATTGATTGCGAAACGTTTGCGGCAGGAGCATACACGCTCTGCGTTACAATGTCCGGCGGTTGGTTAGTGTGTACCATTGCTTCAGGGGCAGCGTATTTGGGTTGCCTTGCTGCCAACGCAGTCGTTGCAGGGGGATAGAACTATATCCATCAGGGTGATGATGAATCACCCTGAAATATTATCTTTAAGGAGCTATTCAATGAAAACTAT
>CAIVNT010000488.1 GCA_903907305.1 uncultured Ignavibacteriota bacterium | reverse complement strand
TGGATATGCAAATGCCCGTGATGGACGGATTTACCGCCGTGAAATTGATCAAAGCAAACCCAAAAATTCAGCATATCCCTATCATCGCCTTTACGGCACAAGCTCGTGCAGAAGACAAAGTGTTGACCAAATCCATCGGCTGTATTGAACACTATACAAAACCGATGGACCCGGTCGAGTTGACAAATCTGATCCGCAAATACGCAAACGTCTAAACCCAATCATTATGTTTCGTTCAAGAGTCTATTTTAAGGTACTGGCATATTTCGGCTTTCTGCTGATCGTGCTGATAGCGATGACTGCCATTGTTGTCAACAGACAGGTGCAGATCGAAGGTGAATATTCTTCCTCCAGTTCCGAAGTGAAGTATCTCAACAACCTCGAACGTCTTCGCGCAGAATTGGTTGATGTTCCGGAATATCTTGATCTATATCAAAAATCACGCAACCCTCAGTTCCGAACATCCTTCTTTGCCGGTCTGAATAATTTCGAATCACTGGTCAATACTATCAAAGAGACTGTTGTTGATTCTAAGGATCTCGCGACACTGGATCAGGTAGAGTCATTGTTCTTCGAGTGGACACATTTCATCGGCGAGCCGCGTATGGTGATCTGTGATGGAGGTACCAGACGGGATTCCATACCAATTATTGAAAAGAATATCAGCAAGATCGAGATCGAGAAAAATTATCTTGCGCAGGCAAGACTTCTGACCACAACCATCTATGAAAAGTCACTCCTCTCTCAGTCGCTGCGTATCGACCATGCGAAGGAACTCGGTTCAGAACTGACACGGTTCATCCTCTTTGTCAACATCCTTTTTGCGATCTTTGCCATTGCGCTGGGATTCGTCCTCAGCCGATCGATCACCAAACCGCTGCAGCAGCTCCGCGAAGGAACGCGCAGTATTATGGAGTCGAAATTCGTTTCGATCAATATCACCCGGATCGACGAGTTCGGACAGTTGGCAGGTGAGTTCAACCGGATGTCGAATATGCTGAACGAGAATTACACTCGTGTCAAAGCGTATTCGGATATGATGACCACGCTGAACCGGAACGATTCATTCACCGGTGTTGTCACGGAGAGTCTGGATCTGCTTTGTCAGCAGACGCATTCGGGTGTGGGTGCGCTCTACATCTATGATAAACATTCGGAACAACTGTCGCTTGCTGGTAAGTTTGCCATGCCGGCGGACAGCAGAACACAGACGAGATTTTCCATAGGTGAAGGGATCGTCGGTGAAGCCGCCCGCCTCAAACAGTCCCTGGAAATATCCGACGTGGCATTGAATTCCAATTTCTCCATCGACACGGGCATTCAATCTCATATCCCATCCTATACCTACGCATTCCCGATCATGTTCCAGGAAAATCTGATCGGCGTGCTCGTGTTTGGTTCCATGCAGAAATTTTCAGCGTTGACACGCGACCTCCTGGAGAGTGCTCTTCCGCAAATGGGTGTGGCCATCACGAATGTGCAGAACTATGAAGCGACACAGGAGCTCTCAAGAGAGATCTCCAAGAAACATGATGAACTGAATACCAAAACACAGGAACTGGAAAAAGCATACCGCGTGAAGTCGGACTTCCTGTCCAATATGTCGCATGAATTGCGCACACCGCTCAATTCCATCATTGGATTCTCATCCATTCTGCTCGGCGACCGCGGCGATCCGTTGACGGCGGACCAGCGGAAAGCACTCGAAAAAGTACTGAAAAACGGCAAGCATCTGCTGCAGCTGATCAATGATATTCTCGACTTCTCAAAGATCGAATCCGGCAGGATGCACGTGAGTATCGAGAACGAATCGGTGGAAGGTGTTGTGAACGGTGCGGTGATGACCGCAGAATCGCTCATCCGTCAGAAGAATATCCAGTTGAAGGATGATCTGGCGGAGAATATGCCGGACTTCAATTCGGATGTTCTGAAGATCAAGCAGATCCTCGTGAATCTGCTCAGTAATGCTGCAAAATTCACGGACGAGAACGGTACGATCACCATCCGCGCGAGATATGAAGCGCCGATGATCAAGATCTCCGTCGTCGATTCCGGTATCGGTATTGAAGGGAAGAACATCGGAAAGATCTTTGAAGAGTTCTCACAGGTGGACAACAGTCACTCGCGCAAGTATCAGGGAACGGGTCTTGGACTTCCGATCGCACGCCGATTGGCTCAATTGCTCGGCGGCGAACTTTCTGTGGAGAGTGTTGTGGGAAAAGGATCGGTCTTTACACTCTCCGTTCCTCCCAATTTTAAATCCAACGAAAAAACAGATGTCATCACCCCTCCTGTAGCTCAGCCGAAAGAACTTCCGGTGTTGAAACAGATCAAAGAGATGGATATTCCTGTCTTGAAGAGCGGCGGCGAAACCCGCATTCTCTGTATTGACGATGAACCGGATGTGATCGAAATTCTCCGCAATTATCTTGTACCGGAAGGATTCACCGTCTTCGGCGCGAACTCAGGTGACGATGGTATTAAACTCGCGGAAAAACTTCAGCCTTCTGTGATCACGCTGGATATTATGATGCCGAAGAAGGACGGATGGCAGGTGCTGCGGGAACTGAAAGCGAATCCGCTCACGCAGAGCATCCCCGTTCTTATCCACTCAATGGTGGATAATATTCCGCTCGCATTTTCCCTCGGTGCGATCGATTATCTTCCAAAACCCGCCGATGTCTCGCTCGTTTTGAAGACGGTCCGTAAAGCCACAACTGCCGACAATAAGAATGTTCTTGTGGTGGATGATAATGATGATTTCCGTTCATTGCTGGTAAAAGTCCTGCAGGATGAAGGATACAAAGTACAGTCCGCGAACAACGGTAAGGTCGGACTGTCGAAACTCGATTCCGTGAAACCTTCACTGATTCTGCTCGATCTGAGCATGCCGGTGATGGACGGATTTGAGATGTTGAGAAAATTGAAACAATCTGAACAATGGCATTCTATTCCCGTGATCATTCTGACGGGGATCGATCTGTCCGAAGCACAGATTGCCGAGATCAACAACATGAATGGCGAATTAATGAAAAAGAAAGATTACTCTTCCGATACGATCGCTTCTGCTATTAAAAAAGCGATACAACATGTTAAGCCATAGAAAGAATCCGTATGTTTGATCAAGACGAATCAATACCAACCATCCCTCGAGTCCTTTTTGTCGACGATACCGAGGATAATCTCGATCTGTTGGAATTTGCATTGAAGAAAAAACCGATCACAATGTTCCGTGCCGCAAGCGGTAAGGAATGTCTCGTTGTGGCCGAAGAGCAGCAGCCGGATATGATCGTGCTCGATATTCAGATGCCGGAGATGGATGGATTTGAAACGCTCCGCCGTCTTCGTGCGAATCCCGCAACATCGAGGATCCCGGTGATCTTTTTGACGGCGATCAAACGCGATCCCCAGAGCATCGCCGAAGGGATCCTGCTTGGTGCAGAGGAGTATCTGACGAAGCCGATCGATCTGGAAGAATTGTTCGCCCGCGTCCGCTCCATTTACCGCGTAATGGCGATCCAGCGGGAACTGGAATCGGTTAAATCGCAGTTCATGGCGATGCTGGTGCACGATCTGCGCACACCATTGACCATCATCATCAGCAGTATCGATTACATCCTTCGTCATTATAATAACGGCAAACCGCTGGACACCGACAGCGTGAAACTGATGGAGACCGTTCTTGCATCCACGCGCGGAATGTCCAATCTTGTGAACGACCTTCTCGATCTTTCCAAATATCAGGCCGGTCAGATGCTGCTGAATAAGACGACCATCACCATTCATGAGATGATCGAAGAATCCTTACAGCCGTTCCTGCTGCAGTTCAACCGTAAGAATATCACACTCCATACGGATATCGATCCTGATCTTCCACGGATCGAAGCAGATTCCGGCAAGGTCGTCCAATTGATGACGAATCTTCTCTCCAACGCAATGAAGTTCACGCCGGACAACGGTTCAGTCGCCATAAAAGTGGAAAAAGAACACAGCATCGAACAAAATGCGGATTTCATTAAAGTCTCCGTGAGTGATTCCGGTGTCGGCATTAAAGCGGATGAGATCACCCTGCTGTTCGAACAATACCGTCAGGTCTCCTCATCGGCAAAGACAAAGGAGAAGGGGACGGGACTCGGTCTTGCCATCTGCAAACTGATTGTGCAGGCTCACGGCGGAACGATCACTGTTACCAGTGAAGTGAATGTCGGAACGACATTCGTCTTCACATTGCCCGCACAGATCGAACAGTAAACTTATATTGCAGTCATATTGAGAGAAGCCCTGTAAACGATCATTGTCTGCAGGGCTTTTTTCGTTCTTCGGGGAATCTTTTTCACAACATTCCCTTGCTTCATTTTTTTTCATCGGTTATATTGTGACAATGAAATTATCAGTGAATTAACTGCGCGGATTGCCCATGCTTAATCATGTTTGGATCTCTCTTCTGCTCATCGGAATCTTTACGGCGGTCGGAAGGGATATCAACGATGAAGTGCAGAACACGTATCGGAACGGTCTCCCGGTTACTGCTCACTTCGAATCCGTACAGCAGACTGCCTCTGTGAATCCCTCCTTCGAAGGAGAGATCGTCATCTCCGCCGCCGCATTCAATCAGTTCTATAATATCTCCTCTGCTGTGAAAGAGATCCGCCATCCCGCCACTCTCACCACACTCACTTCGGGAAAACAAAAACTGGAATTGAAAATTTCCGACTCGTCCCCATTGTTCTGGAAAGAGATGGCGAAAGCTGCCGGCGGGAAAGAAAAACTTGAAGCAGATGTCCGTTCTTACAATGCTGGTACAGGAGAGTGTGTCTTTGCGATGGAGAAAGTTTCCTATGTGAAGATCAAAGCAGTGACAAAAGCGGCGCTCGATTTTGCCGATACCGCAGTTACGATTTCACTTGGACTGATAGGAGTGATGGCGCTCTGGCTCGGTATCATGAAAGTAGGCGAAGCGGCGGGACTGCTGGAGCTGCTGACGCGATTGATGACCCCGGTGACGCGGCGCCTGTTCCCCGATGTTCCTCCGAATCATCCTGCCGTCGGTGCGATGATTATGAACATCGCCGCGAATATGTTCGGGTTGAACAATGCCGCAACACCGATGGGACTGAAGGCGATGGAAGAGTTGAACAAGCTTAATCCGAAGGCCGGGACAGCCACCAACGCGATGTGCACCTTTTTAGTGGTGAATACCGCAGGACTGACACTCATTCCTGCAACGGCTATTGCGATCCGCGCAGGACTTGGCTCTGCGGACCCCGGAATGATCATCGGCACATCGATCTTTGGTGCCGGCTGTGCGACCGTATCGGGATTGATCGCCGTGAAATTACTGCAGCGTCTTCCGAAATACAAACGGGAAATGGAAGTGACGGAACCGGAGGCAAAGAATGATTGAGATCTTTAAATCCTTCGTCACATTTATCTCTGCGATCTCCATCCCGTTATTCATCCTCGTCTTTCTCGGCTGGGGAGTATACAAAAAAGTAAAGGTCTATGAAGTGTTCGTTGAAGGGGCGAAGGACGGATTCAACACGGCGGTAAAGATCATTCCGTATCTCGTTGCCATGCTCTTCGCCATCGGCGTTTTCCGAGCAAGCGGAGCGATGGATGTGGTTGTCGCAGTTCTCTCACCCGTCACCAATCTGATCGGAATGCCGGCGGAAGTTCTCCCTCTCGGTCTGCTCCGTCCCCTTTCCGGCAGCGGTTCAATGGGACTCATGACAGAACTGATGAAAACGAACGGTCCGGATTCATTCATCGGTGTTCTTGCTTCTACGATGTTCGGAAGTTCAGAAACAACATTTTATATTTTGGCCGTCTATTTCGGTTCGGTCGGGATCAAAAATACACGGCATGCGCTGCCGGCCGGCCTTATCGCAGATCTTTTTGGTATGCTGGGCGCAGTATTTATCACACGGGTTCTATTTAGTTTATAAATCACAAAGGGAAAAAAATGAAAAAGTCATTCGTGGTTGTTTTGCTCTTCACATGTGCACTCATGTCCTTTGGACAAACAAAAGCGGCAGCCGCCGCAAAAGGGGGGACCAGCGGCGCAATGAAAGGCGGCGTCGGTATGACATGGATCGGCGACAAAGCCTATTATCTTGTTTCGCTTGCGCCCGAGATCGCGTTCGGAAAGTTCGGCGTTGGCCTGGATTTGAATTTCTACGTGAGCAGCACGGATCAATCCATCCGCTGGGAGGAGATGCAGCACGCACGCTTCATCCGTTATCTGCGTTATGGCAATAAGCATGACGAATTCTACGTTCGCGTGGGCATGCTGGATTATGCAAAACTTGGACATGGATTCATCCTCTATAATTATAAGAACAGTCCGAGCGTTGATAATAGAAGGATCGGCACCGAACTGGATGTCGATTTTGGAAAATATGGAGTCGAAACTGTTTATGGTGATGTGACTTCGGCAGGTGTTCTCGGTGCACGCGGCTATGTCCGTCCTCTTCAATTTACTCCGGCTGGATCTATCCCCATCATCGGTAATCTTGAGATTGGTGCAGTGTTTGCAAGCGATCTTCGAAAAGATTCACGGGATACAAAACTCGATACCGTCGGAGGTGTCTCCAAGAAGGTCGATGCCGGTGCAATGTCCGTTGTTGGCTTGGATCTCGGTCTGCCCCTTGTCCGCTCATCCGTCTTCAATGCAACCTACTATCTTGATTATGCGAAGATCATGAATTACGGTCACGGTTTCGCCACCGGTATTGAAATGGATGCTTCGGCATTCGGTCTGGTGAATCTTACCGCAAAACTGGAACGTCGATTCGGCCAAACAGCGCAATTCACTCCGACATATTTCGATGCATTCTACGAACTGGAACGGTATCAGATCGGCCAGAACGCATCGAAGAAGGACACGCTTGCGAGCAAAGCGAAAGCGCTGGAGAGTCAGACAACGACATCGTCCGGATATTTCGGAAGTCTGATGGTGGATGTCCTTGGAACTATTCAGGTGGAAGGTTCATACAGAAAGATCGACAACGATCCGAACAGCGGAACGCTGCATCTCGGAACGAACACCGGCGACAAGATCCCGCTCATCTCCGTCAGTGCGGGGTATGACAAATTGAATATCACCAACGGAAAAGATGTCTTCACGCTGGACGAGCGGTCATTATTGTATGCTGAAGTAGGATATAAACCCTATCCGTTCATGATCGTTTCCATGCTGTATACATGGACATTCGCTCCGGAATTCAATGCGAATGGTAATGTGACAGGATATAAGCCTCAGAAGCGCATCACACCAAAGGTCGGCTTCGCATTCCCGTTATAGTCATTTTGATCAACCGGCCGGCGTGATAAAACATATCGCGCCGGCCACATCGCTCACCTATGAATCTTATCAACAATCTTATCGTCGGAACATTACCCTACGTTCCCAAACCGATCGTCGCAAAATTCGCTGGAAAATACATTGCCGGTGCTACGCTGAACGATGCAATGAATACCGTCCGCACACTTAATTCGATGAATGCCATGACGACCATCGATGTGCTGGGGGAGGATATCACCACAAAAGAACAGGCGATCGAGAGCAGAAACGGCAGCACATCGGTGCTGACCGCCATCGCGGAACAGCAGCTTAATTCCAATCTCTCCATCAAACTGACATCGCTCGGTTTGAAGATGGACAAACAATTCTGTCTGGACAATACAAGTACGATCATTGAAACGGCGAGGAAGTCCAACAACTTCGTCCGCATTGATATGGAAGACAGGACCTGCACGGATGATACGCTTGATGTATACCGAGCAATGCGTTCACGATATGAGATGGTCGGCATCGTGATCCAGGCATATATGCACCGCAGTGAAAAAGATATCCGAACGCTCGTCGCAGAAAAAGCGAATGTGCGTCTGTGCAAAGGTATCTACGTTGAACCGGCAGAAGTAGCGATCAAAGACCGAAAAGGAATTCAGGAAAATTATCTTGCACTCCTTCGCATCCTTTTTGAAGGAGGGAGCTATGTCGGCATTGCGACACATGACGATGTTCTGATCGACGGTGCGAAGAAGATGATCAGTGAGATGAAATTGGGAAAAGATATGTATGAATTTCAGATGCTGCTTGGTGTGCGCGATGAAACGAGAAAACGTCTGATTGAAGAAGGACACAGACTGCGTGTGTACGTTCCGTTCGGTAAAGACTGGTATGCGTATTCCGTCCGCCGATTGAAAGAGAATCCGCAGATGGCCGGACATGTGTTCAAAGCGATCTTCGGTATAGGACAATAACAAATTTTTTGCCACAGATTTCACTGATTAATGAATCTGTAAAAGATGGAAGAAAAAGAATACCCATTGCAACAGGAGACCCACGCCATTATAGGCGCTTGCATGGATGTCCATAAAGAACTCGGACACGGGCTTTTGGAAGTAGTATATAAAGATGCGGTGGAATATGAGCTCACAAAAAGGAATATACATTTTCAACGTGAGAAGGAATTTGA
>CAIVNT010000487.1 GCA_903907305.1 uncultured Ignavibacteriota bacterium | reverse complement strand
TAATATGCCCAGCACAACAGGTGACATTTCCCTCGGTTCTGCAGTAGTGACAAATATTCCCTCAACATCGGGATTAGTCGTCGGAACAAGTTTAACAGGAACCGGTGTAGATGGTTCAGCAACAATCGTAAGCATTGAAAATGAGAATTCCGTGACGTTGTCCTTGCCGGCAACCGCAACAGCTTCCGGAGTTATTCTTTCAATAAAGCCTACGGGAACTGTGACTTCCGGATCGAATATCATTACTAACGTGACTTCAACCTCTCAAGCGGTCATTGGATATCTTGTCGGTGCTACCGGATTTACAGGTGCATCTGTAGCAAGTTTTGATGGGAATTCAATTACCACAGGAGTAACGGCAACAATATCTGGCACTCTCGTTCCAATCACAATACGACCGTCAGTGACACATACAATGACTCTCGGTGGTAATATTGTAAACAATGGTACACTAAACTTAGCTTTGGTTTCAACGTGTTATGCTGGGGTAACGTTCAATAAAATTGGTGATCAAACAATAAGCGGATCACCAATGACACTGAGAGTAATGACATTAAATAAGACTTCGCTTGCAAACAAGGTTTCCTGTTCTGCAGATGTAACCTTTGCAGGTTCTTCTTCTCTGGTGTTTACCGCAGGTACGTGGGAACAAACAGCCGGTACGTTAATCCAAACGAGCGGAAATTTAAGTGTAGGCGCATCTGGTGCCGGAACAAATAGTGGATTAACGTTCAGTGGTTCCGGAGGATATAGAAAGACTGATGCGACCGGGTCACTTACTAACTACGGTACATTACTTGTCAATACAACCGGTACTATTGAGATATGCGGTGTTGGCGGGACGGGAACTGCGGCAGCCGGGAAAATTGATTGCGGCGGAGCTGGAGCTGTATCGACCTTTTCAAAAGGGACGATTGTCATTCCGATGTTTAATGCACCGGCCGGCAGCACAGTTGTCATCAATGGAGCTAATTTTACTATCGATCCGCAATTGCTTGGAGCGACAGCAACTGCATTTTCGTTTAGCAGTACGGCAACCGGAACATTGTCAGATGGAACAGTGACCATTGTAGGTCCTATTACTGCACAAGGTGCAGGCTTTGAAATTACTACTGCAGCTCTTACGACAATGTCAGGGAACTTTACATTTTATTTAGGAAAAGGGGCAAGCACATCATCCACTGTTTTGGGATTCAGGATAAAAGCAAACAGTGCGAAGAATTATAACAACTTGATAATCAATACCGGAACGGTGGGGGTGACGTTAGGATCAAATATATATATCAATGGAACAGCGACATTCATTAGCAGCGGTACTCTGAATCCAAGTACATTTGCTTTTAGATATCAAAACTCGACTCCTTCAACGGCCGGATCTCTTGAATACAGAGGCACCGCCTCGCAGACAACTACCGATTTTGATTTCAACTCGGGCACGCAGTATAGACCGGCAAATATTATTATCAATAATGCTGCTGGTGTAATATTGCATGCAGATAGAACTGTTATCGGAAACCTTACACTCACCAGCGGGACATTGTCCATAGGAAGCGGTTTTGTCTTAACGGTGAATGGGAATGTTACTAACAATTCAGCCTATTCGGGTGCAGGAAAAATCAGATTAATAGGCGGCACAGCACAGCATACCCTTTCCGGTAATGGGGGGTATGATAATCTTGAACTAACGGATCCTTTTGGCGCGTTACTCTCCGATAATACAACGCTATCCGGAACACTGACGCTTAACTATGGCACACTGAATAACAGTTCAAAGGTTCTCACAGTGGGAACATCTATTACGAGAATCGGCGGAAGCCTCACAGCCGCTCCTACCTTTGGATCATCAGTTAGTCTTACGTATGGGAAAGATGCCATTACAACAGTGACTGCAACAACAACGAGCGGGAGCAATCAATTAACTCTTGTCAGCAGCACCTCAACGTATTCAGTTGGCTATCAAGTGAGCGGCACAGGAATTCCCGCAAGTACTACGATAAGTTCAATTTCTGGAACGACAATAACGATGTCACAAAATGCAACAGCCACCGGGACACTTGTTCCGTTGTCAATCGTATGGCCAAATTCAATTACTACCGGTTATGAGCTTCCGACATCATCCAATGTTGGAAGTTTTACCGTGAACAATCCAGGCGGAGTGGTACTGAACGCATCTCCAACGATCAACGGAACACCAACACTCACAATCGGTACACTTTCAGTTGGTGCAAATATTTTATCACTAAATGGAGCATCAATCGCCGGAACTCCTTTAAATTTGATCACGACCTCATCATCATCATTATCCTTTGGCGGAAATTCCTCTAACGTTATAATTCCTTCAAGCGTTACGGCACTGAATAATCTGACCATTAACAATGCAAACGGTGTAACGCTTGGTGCCGGTCTCACCGGCGGCGGAACGCTGACACTGACCAATGGCAGCCTTGCACTGAACAGCCAAACGGTGAATTTCCCGACAATTGTTGGAACCGGCGGATCGATCTCTGAAACACAATCGCTGACTTCCCCTTCTGCCGTGAACGTGGGTAATCTTGGTGCTGTCATTACATCCTCCGCTGATCTCGGATCGACCACAGTGAAACGGGGTTATAACTCACAAACAGGAGGGAGCAACAGCAGCATACTGCGGTGGTATGCTATTACACCGACCACCAATACAGGCCTTAATGCGACGATTGTCTTTCCTTATACTGAAGGTGCAGAGTTGAATGGTATTGCAGAAGCCAATTTGCGCTTATTCAAATCAACTGACAATGGAACGAATTGGACACTGGAGGGTGGCACTGTTGACGAGAGTGCAAACACCGTCACATTATCGGGGATTGATGGTTTTTCACGATGGACGCTCGGAAGCGTTTCGGCACCACTTCCGGTCGAGATCTCAGCTTTTAAATGCTCTGTTCATCACAACGTTGTAAATCTTGTTTGGTCCACCGCAACCGAAGTGAATAACAGCGGTTTTGCCGTGGAAAAAAATTCGAACGGTGTTTGGAATAAGATCGGATTTGTCGAAGGACATGGAACATCGAATGCGCCTCAGTCCTATTCATTTGTCGATGCAACGGCAAAAGGAACTGTTTCATATCGCTTAAAACAGATCGATCTCGACGGCAAATTCTCCTACAGTGATCCTGTCGAAGCTGTAGTTTCTCTTACTGCCGAAGATTTTACATTGTCGCAGAATTATCCTAACCCGTTCAATCCGAACACAACGATCTCATTCGCTATGAAAAATGGAGAACAAGTGAACGTTACTGTCTACAATTCACTCGGTCAACAAGTGGCAACGTTATTCAATGGTGTTGCAAATCCGAACGAATTGTATTCGTTGAATTTCAACGGTAAGAATATTTCAAGTGGAATGTATTTCTATTCGCTGCGATCGGCATCGCGAAATGAATTGAAAAAAATGATTCTGATGAAGTAACCACATCGGTACAACAGTACGACGTTTTATTTAACATCATTCTCTACATGACGGCTGGAGTTGTGAAATTCTCGCCGTCGCAAAAAAATAAGATTGCAGTTGTAGGATAATTCCTGAACAGTAATAGCACGAATTTAAAAGAATATCGAAATGATAGTGAGAATGTCAAAAATTAAAATACTGTTCCATATTATGACATTGTCATTCTATTTATTCTTGTCTCAGATACAGGCGAGACAGGTCAACGTTTCATCGATAGCCGCATTGCAGACGGCGATCAATAATTCTTCTTCGGGCGATACTATTACTCTCGCCAACAATACATATTCTAACAACACAATATCCATCACTAAAAGTAATATCACCGTAAAAGCAGCCACGCCCGGAGGAGTGTATCTCAATGGGACCAATGCGATTACAATATCCGGTAACTATGTAACGTTCAGCGGTTTTCAATTTACCTCCGGATCGATCACCGGTATCGTGATTACCGTAGACGGAAGCCATAACACTATTTCTCAATTGAACTTCAACGGATATTCAGCGCAGAAATATATTTTGCTCAATAGCGGTACGCAATACAACGAAATATCATACTCCAATTTTCAAAACAAACCGTCAACGGCACCCATCGGCAATCTCATTCACATCTCACCTGATACGTTGATCCCCGGTTATCACAAGATCCGGTATTGTTCATTTCAGAAGATGCCTGGTGCAGGTGGGGATAACGGCAACGAGTGCATAAGAATTAGCAACGGAGCAACCTCCACCTATGTCTCCAGAACGATCGTTGAATATTGTTATTTCGACAGTACCGGCTATGGGGACAGTGAGGTGATTTCGGTGAAATGTCAGGAAAATATTTTACGATTCAACACGAATACGAATAATCAACACGGAAATTTTTGTTTTAGGAACGGCAATTACAATATCGCTTACGGGAATTTTTTCATCAATGCCGGCGGTATTAGAGTGAAAGAGGCGAATAACATTTATTGTTATAATAATTATTTCCAGAACTGCGGTGACGGAACAGTGACTGCACCGGTGAAATATGTCTATGTCAGTCCAAATCTCAATAACATCAACTTTATCCATAATACATTTGTCGACGGTACATCGATTGAATTGGATAACGGAGCAACGTCAAATACGTGGGCAAACAATATTTTTAAAAAAAGTTCGGGAAGTATTTTCACCGGTTCAACATCCGGAATATCGTGGACCGGGAATATCAGGAACGGTACATTGGGCGTTACAATCTCATCGGGGATGACGAATATCGATCCGTTATTGACGATGAACTCCGATGGTTACTATGGTCTCTCTTCATCAAGTCC
>CAIVNT010000486.1 GCA_903907305.1 uncultured Ignavibacteriota bacterium | reverse complement strand
TTTGCCGGTCCGATTATCTGTGATTGTAAGCGTTTCTTGTGACATAATTCTCCAAAAGAAAGAGTTAGTAAACTGGCTGAGCGAATGTTGTTAGCTCTGTGGCTGACTGTGCTTCGATTTCAGCGTGGAGGCTGTTCCCATGTGAGTCCATAGTTACAATAGCGGGGAAGTCCTTTACAGTGAGATGCCACATTGCTTCGGGGAGTCCGAACTGCTCAAGATCGACTCCGTCAACCGAGGTGATACATTTTGCATAGTATTGAGCGGCGCCGCCGACGGCGTTCAGATAGACCGCTCCATGTTCCTTTAAAGCGGCAAGAGTTTTCTTTCCCATGCCGCCTTTACCAATCACGGCACGAATGCCGAATTTTCTAATGATGTCCGCTTGATACGGTTCTTCACGTCCGCTTGTCGTAGGACCCGCTGCAGTGATCTTCCATTTTCCATCGCTCTTGATCGTGACCGGTCCGCAGTGATACAATGCCTGTCCGCGCAGATCCACCGGAGGATCGTTCGTCATCAAATGAGCGTGGATCGCATCGCGTCCCGTATACATTTTTCCGCTGATCAACACCACATCCCCGACTTTCAACGATCTGACCTTTTCTTCGGTGAGAGGGGTTTCGAGATGGATTTCCTTTCCCGACAAAGGAACTTCTGCGCCTTTCCCCATGGTGATCACGGGCGCATCTTCTTTATAGATCCAGCGTTTGATGCTGCCAGTCTTTGCATCCAGGATCACTCCCTGACGACGGAATGCCCAGCAGTCGTATGCAACGGAGACGAAAAAACTGGCGGGAAGGCGGTTCTGAACGCCGATCTTACAGCCGATCAATGTCGCATTGCCGCCGAATCCCATCGTTCCGATCTTCAGATCGTTCACATGTTCCATGATGTACTGCTCAAGTTCTGCAAGGGTCGGATTTGAGTTTACATCATCGATGGTCCTGAACAATTGCTTTTTTGCGTGTTCATAACCGGAAGTTCTGTCCCCTCCGACACAAACGCCCACAGCACCGATAGCGCAACCGTGTCCTTGTGCCTGCCACACCGCATGCAGTATGCATTTGCGGATACCGTCCAAATTACGTCCTGCTTTGCCGAGATGCTCTAATTCCATAGGGAGGGAATACTGGATGTTTTTATTCTCACAGCCGCCCCCTTTCAGCAGAAGCTTCACTTCAATCTCGTCGTTATTCTCCCACTGTTCCCAATGCATCACCGGTGTGCCTTCACCGAGATTATCACCGCTGTTTTTGCCAGTCAATGAATCGACCGAATTCGAACGAAGTTTCCCCGATTTCGTGCTTTCGGAGATCGCTTCGCGGATCCATCGTTTCATCTCTATCTGATTACTGCCGACGGGAGTATGGATGAAGAATGTCGGCATGCCGGTGTCCTGACAGATCGGTCCTACGTTATCGCATGCCATATCGATATTTGTAGCGATGGTCTCTAATGCAAATGCGGAACGGGTCCCGTCAGACTCTTTTTTCTGTGCTGCCTTGATCGCTTTACGCACATCGGGGGGGAGATTGCTGGAAGTGTCGGCTACAAGGTCAAGTATACTTTTTTTGAATTCGTTCATAGAACTCTCCTCAACGAATATCTTCGCTCCAGAAGGTGAAATTTTCACTTTGATTCATCAATGCAAGTTTCGTGGGAACGACCTGCAGATTCACCTGCTGAGCGGATTCGTTGAATGAAATATCGAAGGCAAATGACAATTTAAAATAAATATCCGATTCTCTATTTTTTGCTTCTTGCGCAGTCTGTTTATTGACGAACCATGTAAATTCAGGATTCGTATTAAGATGAATATATGCTCTTCTGTATCCTTTTGAATTCTTTTCTGTGAGTGTGACGTATTTGTTCTCGGGCATGGAGAGAGCGACTTCTTTTTTCTTGGGCTGGACCAGAATTTGTGTGGGGGACTTCAATCCGTACGTCTGATTATCGGCATCGTACTTTACCAATTCCGCTTTTAACCAGACACTGTAGACGCGGGAGTTGAGGTTGTTGTCGCTGTAGAATTTTCTGATCTTGTTGACGTATTCGTCCTTACTCTTTTGCAAGCGGGCGCTGTATTCGCCGGTCGATTCAAATTCATTTTTTTCTGATGCTTCTGTTTGATATTGTTCAGAGAGTTTCTTCAGTCCGTCCCACAAGGTTTTGATCACATCATAACATTTCTCCGCGGTCAATGTCTGGTTCGGGTCGTGTGTCGCCAGAACATTTTGGGAAAATGCCTGGGCACAACAGAGCGCGAGGAGTATGAGAAATGTCGTAACTTTCATAGCGGCATCCTTTATATTTTCTGGTGAAATATACAACTTTTTTCGTGATTTTGTAGTAAAATCTGTTGAAATTCAGGAAATGAGACATATTACTCTACTTTCTTTCGCTGTCATTTTCTTCATCGGCGGATGCAGTGAACAAGGATTGAATCCGAATGAAATCAGCGACCCCGGTTTCAGCGGAACGATCTCGTTCGTCAGCACACTTCCTCCTGTGGACAGTCTCTATGACCTGCGGGTAGTCGCTGTTCCGTATTATCCAATCGATACTGCATTCCAGCCGTTGATCCTGAAGATTATTGAGGGGACGATTCCGTTC
>CAIVNT010000485.1 GCA_903907305.1 uncultured Ignavibacteriota bacterium | reverse complement strand
GAGATGGATGGATTTGAAGCAACCGTCCGAATCCGGCAGAATGAAAAGGAGGGGATGCATATTCCCATCATTGCCATGACGGCGAATGCGTTCCAAAGCGATAAAGATAAATGCCGTACCGCCGGGATGGATGGCCACCTTTCCAAACCGTTCAATCAGCGGGAACTGAACGACGTACTCACACAATGGTGCGGTCCAAAGAAACAAACTGCATCTGTGCGGGACACTTACTCACCGGAGACAACACAGAGGGTGAATCTGATCAATCCGGTGATGATCGAGAATAATATTGAATCACTGGATCTCGGGACCGAAGCGCTGTTCCAATTGGTTGATAATTTCTTGACCGAAGATGTTCCGGAAAAAATATCGGACCTTCTTCAAGGATTCAGCAATAATGACATCGGCGAGATGCGGCAGGCGGCACACTCCATACGCGGAAGCAGTTCACAGCTGGGGGCAAGCGGACTGTCGGAATTGTGCAAAGAAATGGAGATCAATATCCTGGCGAACGATCTGAGCAGTATTCCTGTCATGGCCGCAGAGGTGAAAACGATCATCGATTCAACACGGAGTGCTATAAAAGAATATCTCTCACACCGCAGCAGCGAACTCCAGATTGCGGCTATTTCAAAATAGTGACCGAGAAATAGGTTTATCGTATCTTCTCATTGCATGAATTCTGTTCATGGAAAGAACAGTCCGAATTGAGAACTAATTCACTCATCTGGTGACAAAAGAATCCCACACTGCTTTTGCAACACCCGAGATCACTGCTTCACGGGTCTTCTCATCCGCAGTTGAGTTTGAAACGAACACCACCACGGCGACATGCTTCCCGCCGGGAAGTGTGATGATACCTGCATCATTCGTCGCGGCAGTGATCCCCTGTTCATCCGTTCCGGAAGAGCCGGTCTTATGCGCTACGATCGTCCCTGCCGGCAGACGGCCTTTCAATCGTTTCGGACCGGTAGTGGTCTGTTCCAATATCTTCACGACATACTGAGTACTTTTTTCCGACAATGCTTTTCCCCGATATACCAGAGACAAGAGCGCAGCCAGCGCATTGGGAGAGCTGTAATTCCGGTACTGCAGATCTTTATCCTTCGCCATCTCTTCTTCGGTGTTCACAATTGCGATATCGTGTATTCCGAGAGAATGGATGAATTGATCGACCTTCCCCGGACCGCCGACAAGACGAAAGAGCAGATCGCATCCGTTATTATCGCTTTGTGCAACGGTGAATGTGATTATCTCGCTCAACGCGACTGATGTATCGCCGTTCGGATATTTTTCCCGAAGAGGACTCCACGTCTTTGGGAGCAGATCGCTTTTCTTCACGAATACCCTCTGATCCAACGATAGAACACCTTTATCCACCAGATCGAGAACTGCCAATCCGATCGGGAATTTATAGACACTCTGCATGGGATATTTGACGTTTCCGTTGAGGGAGAGCGTGTCGTTGCTCTCCACTCCAAGAACTGCAACTCCCACATTCCCTTCGGCGGTTCCTGCGATCTGTTCGATCATCGTCCGTAGCGAATCGGTCCCTGCATATAAAGAAGAAGACCATACGATCACAGCCATGATGATTTGAATTGACCTCGTGAACTTCATAACTACTCCCGTTCGTTTATTCTCAAAATTACAATGGGAATTTACAAATACTTCGATTTGCAAATTCCCACATTCCTGTGCCGCCGTATGGCAAGACCGATTATTGTGCACCCGGAGGGATTTCCTGCCCGACTGCTGACGCAGTCATTCAGGCGGGGAACCCCCAACTTCCATTTCAGCCTGCGATCGTTTTCAGTGAGCAAATGCTGAAATGAGAATCCCGCCGAATGGCGGGACCGAAAAATATTGTGCACCCGGAGGGATTTGAACCCCCAACCCTCAGATTCGAAGTCTGATGCTCTATCCAGTTGAGCTACGGATGCAAAAAATAAATTGTTTATTTTAACG
>CAIVNT010000484.1 GCA_903907305.1 uncultured Ignavibacteriota bacterium | reverse complement strand
ATGGGGTCATTGGAGTCATCATCCTGCGCGGTCTCATGATATTTCTTGGCTATACACTGATCAATCGGTTTGAATGGATCTTATATATCTTTGGTCTGTTCTTGATCTACTCAGGATATAAAATAACCTTTGGGGAAGAGATGGAAGTGCACCCTGAAAAAAATTATTTTATGAAATTGTTTAAAAGATTCCTGCCTGTGAAGGAAGAGTATACAGGCACGAAATTCTTCATTATGGAGAACAACAAATGGATCGCTACGTCACTGTTTGTTGTTTTGATGGTGATCGAAACAACGGATGTTCTCTTTGCGGTTGATTCGATACCGGCGGTTTTCGGTGTTACCAAAGATCCTTTTATCATATTCTCTTCCAATTTTATGGCAGTATTAGGACTGCGATCGATCTACTTTATCTTAGAAAGAATCCATACTATGTTTGCCTATGTCAAATATGGTATAGGAATTGTCCTTGTTTTTGTCGGCATAAAGATGTTGTCAAGTCATTTCTACCAAATAGAAACCATGACTTCATTATTTGTTGTATTTAGCATCCTCTCCTTATCGGTTATTATTTCTATCGTAAAAAATCGTTCACCGTTCTTCAACTCGGATAATCATTGAACTTCTCTCGCATTGCGGATTCAAGATGTTTTGAGAGAAGTACCATTCAATAACAAACAAAGAAATCCCCTAGGAATGCAAGGATATTGAACGTTAGACATATCCTTTTTTGATCGCGATAGCGACCGCTTCCGCCTGTGAGTGAACATGCAGTTTCTTGTAGATGCGTTTAATATGAAAGCGGACGGTATCTTTGCTGATGTTTAGCGTCATCGCGATAGAATAATATGTCTTCCCGGTGATGAGTTCCTTGAGGATCTCACGTTCACGATCGGTGAGAAGAGTTGAATCCTCCTTCACAGTGTTCTTATTCTGGAAGAAGAGTGTTACTTTACGCGCAATGTGTGAACTCATCGGCGCGCCCCCCTCATGCGCATCCTTGATCGCTTCTAATAACCGTTCGGGATGTGTCTTCTTCACAAGATAACCGCACGCTCCGGCGACCAACGCATCGAAGATCAGTTCGTTCTCCTCGTGAACGGTCAACATCAAGATATTCAGATCGGGCAATATTCCTTTAACGATTTTCACTCCTTCTATACCGTTCATCCCCGGAAGTTTGATATCCATAAGAAGAATATCAGGTTCAAGTGCTTTCACTTTCTTCAGCATCGATTCACAATCCATGAATGCACCGACACAGGAGAATCCTTTTGAACGGTTCAGAAGGGAGGCCAACGAGTTGTTGATGATCTTATTGTCTTCGACGATGACGACGTTTATCATATACTATATTCTTTCTAAATCCTACCGGTGAATTTGATCATGGAACCGTTCCCGATTGTGGACTGAATGCGGACCGAACCGCCGATCGCTTGGGCACGGTGTTCCATATTACCGAGTCCGTTGCCGGGACTTCGTTGATTCATATCGAATCCCTGACCGTTATCGTACATTGTGATTGTGAGAATCCGTCCGTTCACTTCGGTGTTGATCGATATTTCCGTGCAGATGCTGTGCTTCAATGCGTTATTGATCGCTTCCTTAAAGATCAGATAGATATTCTTACGGTGCTCCATCGGCAGCGAGATCATTTCCATGGAGTTTAGGTTATTGATATGAAGCAATATCTGGCGGTGGGAGAGGATCTCATCATACCCATCTTTCAGTTTCAGGAACAATTCATAGAGCGAGTCCCTCTTTGGATTGATGAGCCAGACGATGTCGGACATATTTTCGATCAGTTCACGGGCAATACCGCCGATATTACGGACTGAATCCTTGAATCCAGTCTGATCGCTGCTGCCTCCGTGATAGACGATGTCGCTCAACATGGATATTTCCGTCAGTCGAGTACCGATGTCGTCATGCAGATCCGATGCGATCTTCAGGCGAAGGCGTTCGATCGTCAGCAGGTGACGGATGCGGAAGTAGATGATCGATGCAGCGAAGGAGAGTCCTGCGAGGATCATCACCGTAATGAACCACCATGTTTTCCAGAACGGTGGCGAAATAGTGATCTCGATCGATGTTCCCTGTGAATTCCATATCCCGTCATTATTCGAACCTATGACTATGAAGTGGTATTTCCCGGGATCGAGATTCGTATAAGTGACATAGCGCCTGGTGCCGGAACGTATCCAGTCCTTGTCGAATCCTTCCATCTTATATGCATAAGTGTTCGACTGCGGGGAAGCAAAATGCAGCGCCGCAAACTCGAACGAGAAAACATTCTGGTCGTGCGACAGTGTGATGGATTTCGTTGATGTGATCGAACGGCGGAAGGGAGAATCTGCTCCGATTCCGACCGATCGGTTGAAGATCTGAAAATCGGTAATGACGATGGGAGGGATAAAGGGATTATCCTTGATACTGTCGGGATAGAAGATATTGAATCCGTTGATGCCGCCAAAATACATGTATCCTTGTGCATCCTTGAAATGGTCGTTACCGCCGAATTGGTTGCTCTGCAGTCCGTCGTTCGCAGTATAATTTCGGACTGTTGCATTCTTGCGGTCGAAACGGGAGAGCCCTTTGTTTGAACTCAGCCAGAGGTAACCTTTTGAATCCTCGAGGATCCCGTAGATCACATTGTTCACAAGTCCGTTCTTTTCCTCAAAATGAGTGAAGGTATTATTGGAACGGTTAAATTTATTCAGACCATTATTCGTTCCGATCCAGAGGTCACCGGAGTTGTCTTCGTGGATGCACCAGACATTGTTGTTGCTCAGACTCGTGGAATCGGAAGGATTCTCCTGGAACGAGGTGAACGTCTCATCCTTCCGGTCGAACCGGTTGAGTCCGCCGCCGAGCGTGCCGATCCAGAGCGTTCCGTCATGTGCCTCTGTTATTGTATAGACATAGTCGTGACTGAGGCTGTTTGGATTTTTTGCATCCTTCACAAAGAACCGAACGCTGTTCGTAGCAGGGTCGAATTTATTCAGTCCGGCCAGTGTGGCGAGCCAAAGGATACCTGAACTATCCTCATAGATGCGGATGATATCATTGCTGCTGATACTGCTTGGGATATGGCCGCTCCGCATGTTTTGGAAGATATCCTTACCGCGGACGTATCTGTTCAATCCGCCCCCGTTCGTTCCGATCCAGAGTGTCCCTTTCCTGTCCTCATTGATCGAGCGGATATAATTACTGCTGATGCTTGAAGGGTTGTTCTGGTCATATTTATAATGGATGAACCGGTCAGTTCGAACATCAAATCTGTTCAATCCGTTGCGCGTTCCAATCCACAATGTTCCGGTATGATCGCGGAAGATCGCCGTCACTTCGTTATTTGTAAGACTGTTCGAATTGAACGGATCACTCTTATAATGACGGAACTTTGCCGCATTCGGATCCAGTTTATTCACACCGACATCCGTACCGAGCCAGATGATGCCGGTCCTATCCTCATAAATGGACCAAATGAAATTGTGACTGATGCTGTTAGGGTCCGCCGGATCGTGGACAAAATTTGTGAACGAAAAAGTTTTTCCGTCCGTTGACGGTTTTATCCTGCTGAGTCCTCCATCAAGGGTTCCGGCGTAGATGATACCGCTGCGGTCCCTGAATAACGACCAGACATTGTTGCCGCTGATACTTCTATTCTTCGTTGAATGATGGAAAAGGATGGACCGATGGCTCTTTTTATTGAAGAGATTCAGTCCATTGTTCGTTCCTACCCAGAGATTGTCAGAATCATGATCGATGATGGACCAAATATAATTATTGCTAAGGGATGAATTTAACGATGACGAATTCCTGAATACAGAAAATGATCCTGTTCTGACATCGAATCGATTCAGGCCGTCGTATGTGCCGATCCACAGAATTCCGGTTTCATTTCGAGATTCGAATATCGACCATACGACATCGTTGCTGATGGTGTTGATCGATACTGAACTGTGCATATAATGGATGAAACTCTTTCGGACGGGATCGAACCTGTTCAATCCGCCGTTCGTACCGATCCACAGTGCTCCGCTCATATCCTGAAAGATCGAACGGACATTATCGTTGCTTAAACTCGAACTGTCGGTGACTGAATGACGAAACCGAGTGAACTTTTCTGTTGTCGGGTCGAAACGGTTGAGTCCGCCGCCGAGTGTGGCAATCCAAAGGATACTGTCACGGTCCTCAAAGATCTTTACGATAGTATTATTACTGAGTGTTGCAGGGTCGCGCGGATCGGATTTGAAGACGGTAAACGTGTATCCGTCGTAGCGGTTCAATCCGTCGAGTGTGCCGAACCAGAGGAAACCGCGGCTGTCCTGGAAAATGGAAAAGACCGAACTTTGGGAGAGACCCTGCTCAATGGAGATATGCTCGAACTTTACATTCGAATTCTGCGCATACGCTTCCGGATGGATAGAGAGCAGTAAGACGGTGAGAGAAATATAGCAGAGTTTTTGTGAAAAATTCATATTTTTAGGGAGACGCGTCAGGTATCACAGAAAGACTGTCCGTACAGAAAGTTAGTCTTTTATTACAGCATGGTAAAGAAAAATATATGATAAAAACATCCAAAACTGGAATGGAAAGGGTATCATGAATGAAGCGGGTATCATCCTGATCGGTGATTCCATCACTGCAGGATTCAATGTCCATGAATTATTGAAAGGTCATCGAGTAGTGAATTACGGTGTCTCGGGTGACAGCACACAGGAATGTCTGGAAAGGATTACGACTGCTAGGTTCGATTCGTCACCGGGGCATATCTATCTCTGCATTGGAACCAACGATCTTGTGAGAGACAGAACGAATACCGAGATCCTTACCAACATCCGACGGATCGTTGAGCGGGTACGGTCATCTGTGCCGAAAGCAGTTATCCGATTGACATCACTGTTCCCGACACGGGACAATCCACCGAGACCGAATGAGCGGATACGCGGATTCAATGCTGAACTGGAACGTCTTTCTGTTGAATTGGGTGAAGAATACTTTGATCTTCATCCGCATTTTACGGATGAGTATGGTGACCTTAAAAAAGAATTTACTGATGATGGACTCCATCTTACCGATGCAGCGTACCGCCGATGGGCGGAGATATTGTTAGCGGTGATGAATTCTTCCGTTTAGATCCGCCATCCTGTATTAGCGTATAACATTTTTGTAGTAGAGCCGGATAATTATCCGGCTCTACATATCTATTGATGCCCGACAGAAACACTCGGACAAGCGGGCTCAATTATTTCACCAGCATCATTCCCTTCGTTATGCTTTTCCCTTCGGATTGGATCCGGTAAAAATACATTCCTGATGCAAGAGCAGATCCATT
>CAIVNT010000483.1 GCA_903907305.1 uncultured Ignavibacteriota bacterium | reverse complement strand
TTGCTTCTGCCTGCGGTAGATCGTTGTCATTATAATTTCGAAGTGCTGTAAAATCGAACCGATTGCGCGGAAGAGCAGAATCGATCTCCGTCTTCGCGACAGGACGCCGGTACACGTATGATGACGTTGAAAAATCGGACGGCGAAGGATGATCCAACATCTTCAGTTTATATCCTTTGGATGTGTATAAGGAATATGCGATCGCGCCATTCTGATCCGCCGACGGCATGAATGCTCCGCCGAGAACATTCGTCAATTGCACAACCGAACCAGATTTCAGATCCTTTTGATACAAATTAAATATCCCTGTCCGATCTGAAGCGAAAATGATCCCCTTGCCGTCAGGAGTAAAGATCGGATCCCGCGCATCATCATCGCCCGCTTCGATGAATGTCACTTTCCCGCTGTCACTCCGAACCCACGCAACATCCTGTCCATCCTTCACGGAATATCCGAAAACGATCATACTTCCTTCCGGGGACCAGTGAGGATTATAGGATTGTTCGCCGTTGCGGAAATCCGTCAGCTGGCGGAAATTATTTCCGGCACTGTCCACTCTTCCAACATTCACCGTTCCGTCCCCTTCATAGGTAAAGACCAGCGAAACTCCGTCCGGCGACACACAGGCAGAGATAGCCCGCCGTCCGTACGTAATGCGGGTCTCTTCCTCTTCCTTCAGATCGTAAGAATAGATGTCCGAGATCTCCGAACCGTTCGGATTTTCATGAGAATGTTTTGTGTAATATAATTTATTCCCGTTCGGCGACCATGAGATCTGTGAACGGACGCCGATGACGACTGTTTCTGATTTTTTTGTTGTAAAGTTTCCAACAACCAAACCGGACGTACCCAAATAATCCATCTCACCGTTCGATGCATACGCCAGACGCTTGCCCTCAGGAGAGAATGCCGAATACAAATTCGCAAATCCCGGTCCCGCAATAATGACACTGTCGTCATCAAGGATAAAATTTTTGCCTTCAACAAGATTGGATGCTATCCCTTTTGTCCTGCTGAAATATTGCGCAGTAATCGTATCTTTCCATTCCTGATACAGTGACTGTCCGTTCATTCCTAACGCAAGCTCAATCGCCTGATCGATCGTCACATTATTCACACGGGAGATATTTTTTGCGATCTTCGGGATGGCATCCTGTCCATACCGTTCGGAGATGAATTTTGTCAGTGCGAATCCTGCATTGTAGGACGACTCATTGCCAAGCGACGTTTTGCCGAAGACACTCATCTCGCTCCACGAAAGCATCGCGGAATCGAGCACGTATGAACGAAGGATCATATCGCGGTGTGAATCCCATTTGTCATAACTCAATTCCGGTCTGTTATACTGCGCCACCCCTTCTGCAAACCAACTGGGGATGATAAAACCGGAAATGGGATACGACACAACAGTATTTGGATATCCGTAGAGCACGTCCTGACGGCGTTCCTCTTCATAATTGAGCCACTGGAAATAGAATCCCGGAAAACGCCTGCCGAACTTCATGGAGGTTTGGATCTGAATAATGTGCGTAAACTCATGCGTGATCACATTCCGGAGCCAGTTATGCGAGCCGCGGAAGATGAAATCGAGGGACGGCGCCCATATCTCGATCTTGTTATCAAAGAAATATGCTGCACCGTTGGAGTAATCGTCATAATCCTTGATAACGAAATTCACTTTATGATCCGGCTCATGCTGATAGAGTGTGGTGACCGGTCCATAGATATCTTCGGCAACTTTTGCGATAACATTTGCCGTTCGCTCCGCTCCCTGATGGAAATGAACGAAGAAATGCGCCGTCTCGATCGACTTCCAGTTCAGTTCGCCGTGATTGTAATGTTCTTCCTGGGAATAGGTTGTAATAACGCACAGACAAAACATCAGCACAGAGCGCATTATCAAATTTCTTACTGTCATTCTCATTATTTTACCACCGCAATTTTCACGATCTGACTCATCTCTTCTCCGCTGCCGGACGCAGTGATCTGCGCAAAATAGATACCGCTTTGCACATTCGTGATATTCCACGGCACTTCATTATCCAGCCCAACATAGTTCGTGCCGTTCAGTTCCTGCACAAGCTCTCCCGCAAGATTCACGATCTTGATCTTCACTGTTGCTGTCCGTCCCAGAAAATAACGGATGTTGGTCGAACCGCTGTAAACGGGATTCGGCCAGTTATACGCAAATTTTTTCGGCAGCAGTTCCGCAGATTTTTTATTGGAGGAAACAGTGACGGTCAAATAGTTGCTGTGTGATTCATCAACGAGGAATCCTTTCCAATAGATCTTCGATGTATCGACCAATCCTGAGATCTTCCACGTATAGAGCGAGCTATCCGTTGATGCAACGGATAGAAAATCATTCCACAGCAGCGGCGATGAAACGATTCCGCCCGTCTGCAGCGGGAATCCTGCTGCGAGTTTTCCTTTACCATCAACAGCGTTTAGATGACCGTTCGTCGTTCCGAAGAAGATCAACACATCATCGCTCCCTTTTTTCTTTGCGATCACTGGTGAACCGACCACTGCTCCTCCGTCCTTCGTTTTGAACGGGAACCCTTCCAGAATAACACCGTTCGGACTGAAGACATAAAGTTTGTCACCGGCACCGATAACGTAATCGAATTCTCCGTCCCCATTCACATCATACAGCGCAAACGCTCCGGTGATATTTTCCGGCACATGATGATAGCTGATCTGATCGGTGGGATTCGTAAAACTATAGAGACCGAACGTGTTATCGTTCAGAAGCAGATAATTAGCACCGGCACTGCGCGCAACAAATCCGACGATGCTCTTACCGTTCACTGTGGATCTCGTCCCGATGGTGCGGAGTGAGTCTCCGGAATATCCCGTAGTGAGCTCGGATAATGACAATCCCGCCATCGGGGAAGAAAAATATTGGATGGAATCCTTCAGCCACGTTGTCGGCGCGGCATTGTAATAATCGATCCTTCGTCCAGCCGCGTCTCCCGCCAGAATGTGGCTCTGTCCATTTTGCACAGAAGAATAGTTCACCGGCGGCGTTGTGAATGCGGATGAATGTATTGCTGAAAAGAGTGTGTCAGCAAGTCCGTCAGAATTTGCATCTGTCGGTGAGAGAACAAGAATAGAATTTCCTTGTAAGGCGACCAAGGCAGTGGAGGATGTCGAGACGATCTTTAAAGGTGCGGGCTGAAATCGTCCTCCCGTTTTGGAGAACAATCCTGTTCCATTATTGAAGAAAGGGGTAAAGTCATCCTTCAAGACGTAAATGGAATCACCGGATGTGTAAACGATTTCTTTTTTCCCGTCGTTATTCAGATCGAATGCTGTCGGAGCGTCGTTGCTGTTCTGTTTCACATTCTTTCGTTTGATCACTTTTGAAGATTGAATATCGGTGGTTCCGATCACAGCATCGAATGTCATTCGTGCCGACTGAGCAGTGAAATTCTTCAGCGTAACCAATGAATGTGCAAGTGAATTGGAGAGCGAATTCGGTGTCGTCGATTCGGAGAATTCATTTTTATAGAGGGGAAAACTATTGCCGAGATACCAATAATCGAACGGCCAGCCGTCTTCACTGCCCGACGCGGGACTTCCAAAGTCATACGATTGACCGATGTCCTGAGAACCATCCGCTTCTTCCAGATCCACACCTCGTTTTGCGGGATTGGCGTTGATCGTATTACTCGGCAGATTACTTCTGATGATGGACTCATCAATATGCCAGACCAGGATTCCGCCAAGATAATTATTGTTCGCATTGACCACACCCGGCAGACTCCAGTCCAATTCATCCACATCCGTAATGACACCGTACGCAGAATCGATATTGGCATTGGCAAAATATTCTTCATCCTTCGTAAAGGTTTTGGAGAATGTCTGACCGTTCCATTTCATCGTAACCGATTGACCGTCGCCTTTTACATCGCGGTAGCGATTCTCCGCAAGGAAGTATTCTTTTGCGCTGATCGGGATCTTATAGACAGTATCATTCCCTGTTCCATACAGCCCCACCGCAGGCACAGAGAGTGACGCACTTGAGGAAACTTCAATAGGAACTGTCCAACCGAGATAGATCTTTTCCCAGGCACTTGGTTCGGGCGGACAGATACCCGAGAAGCTGAAGATCGATTGTCCGTCCATTAGACCGAATCTGCCGATCGCAGATTTCCCGGTCTTTGTATCGAATAGATCGGGAAGTCCCAAATGGCTTCCGATGCTCGCCACAAGAAGACCATTGATGCCGAGTTTCAAGACGAAATCTCCGCCGACGGAAGGGATGCGCCGTACTTCCGTTTCCGGCAGAATGACAGTATTGGGAATCTTAAATGCAGAGTTGGTCAGTGAAACACCTTGATACGAAGCTCCGAACAATCCTTTCATCGCATCCAAACTAAAATAGAGTGATGGAAGATCCATCGGCGTGGGATCATATCCAAGCGCAGCACGGAGGTCGATATCTTTTCCCACGCCGGCGTGGATAATGGCGAACATATCGTACTGCTGAAATTGAAATCCGGGATACAACGAGTCCGCAGCTTTCCACGCCTCCTCCACCATTTGGGCTAACGGAAGATTTCCGGGTTGCGGAGCATAATCCTTCATCGATTTCTTCAGTGTGATCACTTTCCCGAGCACAGTTGCTGAGACGGATTGCTTACCATTGGAAGCTTTCGCAAAATAATTTTGAGCGAACGTAAAATGGTCCGCGACATACACGGAATCATGCGGCGGTGAATCGATGATCCTCTCCGTCGCAGCGCTGAGATCGAACTGTCCGTTCCCCGACGTTCTCGAATCATTATCCGTTTGGAATTGAACACGGATCGTCAGAATTTTAAGCGTGCCGGGAGCAGTCACGGATGAATTCACGCTCGGAGAGATCTGAGCACCGGACCGAAGTGCATGCGAGAATTTTTGAGGGAACAGCATCTGCGCGGAGAGCAGAAGAACAAGAAGGATTTTATTTTTCATTTCGCTTCGACATTGAAAGTGCACCGGCAGTGCGACCGCGGCAAAGACTGCCGCGGCGCAAGATCGTAGAACGGTTACAGAAGATCATTCCACAGAATGAGCAGGGTAAAACGAAGTGTTTCGGACAGAGGATGATTCTCTTCTTTTGCGGAAATATAACTGAAGTCGAATCCGTAGATATCATAACGCAGTCCGGCGCCAAATGTCATAAAATTACGGTTACCATTGGCGGGATCTTCAATGAAGTATCCCATACGAAGTGCTACTTTTTTATCGTACCAATACTCCAGTCCGACGGAAGTCGTGACAAATTTGATGTTCTTGTTGAGAGAGTTCTTGCTGAACGAAGTGATGATCGATTTCGGCAATTCATGGGAAGCGCCGTTCGGTTCACGATAGACAAGCAGTTTTGCAAAGTCCATTGCTATGGTCAGACTGTTATATTCATCTTTCATTGGAATGAAACCGAAACCCACGCGCAATTGTGTGGGCAGCGGATCGGCCTGCGCGGCATCGATATATGTCACTTTCGGACCGAGATTCGAAACGTTCACACCCATACTGAACAGATTCCCGAAATCTTCGTCCGTAAACGGGATCACCAATGTCTTCGGCTTGTAGAGGAATCCGATATCAAAGCTGAAATCATTCGCAATGCCCGATCCTTTTTCATTTGCCGTTCCGATGGGAGAAAGACTGGAATTGATATAACGAAGATTCAGTCCGAGTCCAAAATCGTCCGTGATCTGAGCACCGTAGCCGGCAGTGATCGCAAACTCGAATCCTTTGAATTTATCGACAGCGTCCGGACCTTTTTCCGTGGTGACGATGAACTCACCGAGGTTCAGGTACGTAATGCTGGCGCCGAACGTTCCGCCGTATTCCGGCATTTCCTGTTTGATATTGAAATAATCATAGAACAGATCCGAAAGGTTGAACTGCGGAAGCCAGTTCGAGTGGGTAATGCTGACCTCTCCTCCTTTTTGGAATGCCAGTCCTGCCGGATTCCAATGGATCGAAGCTGCGTCGTCCGCAATACCGGTACCGGTCTCACCCATTCCGCTGGCGCGGGAATTCGGCGAGATCATTAAGAATGGAACTGCAGTAGAACCGGCCTGACCGAACGCCGTCTGTGTAATATTCATTAAGAAAAGTATCGCTCCAACTGCACTGAACACCTTTTTCATGTATATCTCCTGTGTGATAGATGCTATTTTTGAAATATAGGTAATAAACGCTTTGAAAACCACAGTTCCTTTGCCATCCCGTGACCGGCCTACCGTATCACCGCCATTTTTCCTATCGCCTCGCTCGTAAATTTACCATCGATCGTTTTCGCGGTCACTTTATAGAGATACAGACCGTTCCCCAATTCATCTCCATCCGAATCACGGCGGTCCCAATCGATCTTCACGAATCGTTCCTGCACCGCAAATCGTTCGATGGTGTGGACCAGTCTGCCTGCGATCGTATAGATGGAGATCTTCACATCGATCGGCGAAAGCTGATTGTGTTGGAACGTGAACGCCGTTCTCGTGGAGACAGGGTTGGGGAAATTATATAACAGCAGGATCGAAAGCGCACCGGATGATGCGACGGTGAAATATGATTCTTCCGTGGTGGAATTATTATGGACATCCCACGCACGCACTTTGAGCGTATGGTTCCCGTCCGTCAGATTGGACATGTTGAATTCCGCCGTACCCGCCTGATAGCTGTCGGTCTTCCCTTTATAGAATTCCGTCAGATCGAAGCTTTTCGCGCTTCCGTCGATCCACGCTTCCAGCCGGTGTCCGATACTGTTGTTGGAGGAATTGATCCCGCTGGAATCAATCAATGAAACGATCAGCGTCGGATTTTCACCGACCACATCACCTGGTCTGAACTGCTCGTTATCAAGATAAATAGCAACCTGCGGTCCTACGGAATCCTTCTGCGCCGTTGCACTCGATCCGCCGACAATGAAATCTCTCGTATATCCTTTCCCGTCCGAAACGGCGCTGGAGCAGTAGATCGAAATTCTTCCATTCTTATTCTCATACGCAATATCTTTGGGGACGATGAATTCGGCCCGTATGACCCCGTTCGTAACGGAGCATTCCCCTTTATAGATGATCGCACCATTCTCTTCGTAATGGAATCCTGCGATCGACGGGATCGTCTTTGATTTATCCGCATCGAACACCGTCAGCAGTGCTGATCCGGAGAAACTCTGATCAACATTGTCCGCCGTGTCCCGCACTGTTGCTTTGATCGTGATCTTCTCTAACGCACGGAGAGTATCAACGGATGCTGACAGCGATTTCAGCGAATCGATCGTGATGATCCCTTCCGGCATCGCAAGACGGAGTGTCGGGTCTCCCATTAAAAAATATTTCTGTTTATTCTCAAGATCACCGAGCACATTTTTCGTGAGCATGCATGCATCGCCGAGTCTCATCATCGTTTTCCCGGCAAAGAGATTTGAATAGAAATACCGATTTGTCTCCGCATTCGAAGCAGCCCACACAGCACGGGTTGCGCTCAGCACTCCGATTGCTCCCCCTTTTTTATTGAGCATTACCTCTTCGGCAGAACTGGTTTCGCCCGCTTCTTCGAATCTTCCCCAGTCGCACGTTGCAGCGACTATGAATGTCAATCGGTCTTGATTCGTGAACTGATTGCGAACATCGTCCAGCGTGAGGATGCTCTCATGTGTCCACACTTTCGGATTTCCGTGACCCGCGAAGTTCAGAATGAGTGTTCCGTTGTTCACCTGGTCCAACATTGCTATTCGTGCGTCCGGCTTTCTCCGTCCCGAAGAAGTATAGACCGTAGGATATTCTTCCAAATAGATCCTGTGGATCTCAAAATTTTTCGGCGTATAGACAGAAGCGAGTTCCTCTGATTGAAGCGTATGATCATACTCATTCTGTGAATCGGGGGTCACATTATCATCCGCTACGATCGTCACCAGACTCCTCCATGCCCCTTTCGGCGCCGAGGTCTCATATTTAATGATCTTGTCCACAAGTAAACGCGCTTCATCGGGTGTCCTGGGAGCCAACCGTCCATGCGCAAACGACACGTGATACGGGGCGTTCTCATCGATATAGGAAAAATAATCCTCATTGCTCAACGTGCCGATCTTATCATTCGATTCGTAGGATTCATACGTCGGCACGAAGGATCGTCCGCTCTGCAGTATGGAACGGTAATCGAAACTTGCATCGCCGAAGAAGAGCACATATTTCGGTATGACGCTCCAATTCTTCACTGCGTAACGGATAAAATCCCGCATCGCTGTGGGATCAGGCATTCCCACACCGAATTCGTTATACAGTGTGTCAATATCAACAACCATGGTCGAGATCCTTTTCGCACCCGGCAATGATTCTTTGTGATTCTTCAACCGGACCGCTTCGGATTTAAAATCACCGTGTGTAATTATGACAAACTCGGCACCGTTCGCTCCGTGAAGATTTGAATTCGGCACTTTGACAAATGATTTCGGGGAAAGAAATTTCGATTCTGTTCCTGACCAATAACGGCGGATGTTCCCTTTCCGCAATGTATCTTTCAGAGAGAATGATCCCAGTATTTGGTCTGCAGTAACTGAAATCCTGCGGACATTGCGCGGATCGGACACTTCATACACATTCACGGAGTTCGTTGTGAATCCCGACGCAGCAAACTCCACCACCCCGGAAGTATCAGGAGCAGCAAAGAACAGCAGATCTCCGGATGCGGTAAGACGCTGACGGTAAAAGATGTTCACCCAATCGATAAAACCTGCGGCAATAGAACTGGAAACGGAATACGTAAGTTTCAGATTGCTCCGTTCATCCGTCAGATTAGGAACTGTCATTGCTTGGATCACACCGCTCGGTTCAGCAAAAGTCGTTTGCGGCGATCCGAGATCCCAATCAGATTTACCGTTGATGTTTGCGGAAATGAGCGGAGTACCGGATTCTTCCATATTGAATTGGGCAGAGGCGTTGGATCTTGAATATAGACTGAAACGATACATGACGGATGTACCCGGTATCCATCCGGTCAGTTTATTACTGATCACGCGGGATTCATTGGCATTCATTGGCGGACTGAACCATTTCTGGCCTGAATAGAGAAAATTGAATTTCTCTTCATCGAAGAATACTTTCCCTAATGTTTGATTCACCTTACCGCCGGAAGCGGATGCAA
>CAIVNT010000482.1 GCA_903907305.1 uncultured Ignavibacteriota bacterium | reverse complement strand
TTATAACTTTTTTAATCAAACACTTGCCAAGTTTCAAAAACTTGGCAAGTGTTTAGAACTTTATACGGGATCACAGAACTATTCCCTTAAACATCTTCAGAGAACAATCCCCGGTGTGAGATTATCAACTGTGCAGTCGCAATGTTCGATGCAAGCGGTATATTGTGAACGTTACACACGCGCATCAATCCATGGATATCCGGATCGTGAGGATGTGCATCGAGCGGATCAGTAATGAATATGACAGCATGCACTTTCCTGTTTGCAACCAACGCCGCGATCTCAGCATCCCCTCCCATCGGTCCGGACATATAACATTTCACCTTTAATCCGAGTTTTTCCTTCATCAATTTTCCTGTGGTGCGTGTTGCTATCAGATTACATTTTGAGAGCGCAACTCTGTTGTCATTTGCGAATTGAAGGATGTCCGCCTTCTTTCCGTCGTGGGCTATAAGAGCAACCGTTTTTTTTCTGGAGGCCATAGAATTATTTATCCGTGTACAAAAATGATTTGTTCCGTAATTTATTGAACTCTTCCAACTCATCACGCCACAGGCTGACAATCTCACCCGCACTTTTTCCATCCAACACTGCCTGACGGATGAGAGGGGTCCCTGCAAGCCGGTCAAAACCGCGTTCGCGGAATATTAGCGAGTCCTGATATAATGTATGAATTCCTGAAACAACAGCAATACCGCACTTCACTGCATCAAATTTCTTTCTGTCGGTAACTTTAAGCAGGATACCGCCGCAGAGTTGACCGCTATACTTCGGATGTGAAGCAACATTAGGAATCTCCTGCGGTGTAAATTCGGTCTGCTCAAATTGAACTCCGGGAAGTCCCTGAGCATTGAGTTGTTTCGCAAGATCTTTTCCGTTGATCCATGGAGCACCGATATTCTCAAACGGCAATTCCGTCCCACGTCCTTCGGAAACATTTGTTCCTTCAAGAAGGCACATTCCGGGATAGACGGTCGCGGTCTCCAGCGATCTCATATTTGGTGAGGGCTTTGTCCATCGAAGCTGAGTTTCGTCATACCATTGTGAACGTCTCCAGTTCTCCATCTTCACAACGGTCAGGCGTGCAGTTTTTCTCTCTTTCAGCCATGCCTGCAGATTCGCCATCACTGCAAGTTCACCGACGGTCATTCCGTGCATGATCGGGATCGGTGCCCAGCCGACGAATGTCTTAAGTGAGTCGAGACGGATCGGTCCGGATGCTTTTATTCCACCGATAGGATTGGGACGGTCCAGCACAACGAAAGGGATATGCATCTCCGCTGCCGCTTCCATACAAAGGAACATTGTGCTGATGAATGTATAGAATCGGGCGCCGACATCCTGAATATCGTACACGAGCACGTCGACATTCTTCAGCATCTCTGGAGTCGGTTTGTTTACTTTGCCGTATAAAGAATAGACGGGAACTCCGGTCTTCGCATCGAGTGTATCGTTTACGGTGCTGCCGTCCGATGCATCACCGCGGATGCCGTGTTCAGGACCGAACAGTGCTACAAGTTTTGCATCACCGTATTCATGGAGAGCATCTGCAAGATGAGTGCCGTCGGCAAGTAACGCAGTATGATTGGTGATCAATCCGATCCGTTTGCCGTCGATCAGATCCGTCCGCGTTTCAAAGAGCATATCGGCGCCGACGATCACTTTCAACGGACCTTTTGCCGACATAAAAGAGACGGCCAAAACAATTACAAAAAATAATTTTTTCATATGATCTTTCCTAAATTTTCAAACGAGCAATTCCCCACGCAGCGATCGTCATTCCGTCCCAAATGATATTCGCACTGATCATCTCATCGATCTCACGGGGAGTTTTGATCAACAGTTCGAATTCTTCCGTCGAATCCGGAATAGATTTGGACTGGATCAGTTCTTTTGCAATGAACACCTCGCAGATCTCATTCGTCACGCCGTTATAGGGATTGAATTCTCCCGCTTTCACCATATGATCTGAACGGAATCCCGTCTCCTCTTCCAATTCGATACGCGCCATCTCTTCGTATGTCTTTCCATCCTTCACACCGCCGCACGGAAGTTCGATGCTTTCCTTGTCGCAGAGATAACGATATTGATTGACGAGAATGATATTTCCTTCTGAAGTTACCGGAATGATCATACTGGCACCGTTGGTATGGACATAATGATATTCCCCTTTGATCCCGTCGGGGATCTGGAATTCATCTTTTTTATAGGTCCACCATGGATTTTTATAGATGACGGCAGTTGTCAATTGTTTCCAACGTTTCAGCATGATATTTTTTCTATCTCATTAAAAGGCTATTCTCGCAAAGGCGCAAAGTCGCCAAGGATTGATAATACATTCTCTTTGCGCATTGGCGGCCTGCCCCTTAGGGGCTATGCGAGAGATTATTTCATGTTTTCAGATCTATAGCCTATTAAAAAAAACGGTCGGCTATTCACCGACCGTCCCTATTTTTTTAAGAGATCATTGCAGCGTTCAGACCAATTCACTTTCACCGAAAAAGAAGCTGACTTCGATCTTACCGTTCTCAACGGAATCAGAACCGTGCACGATGTTCTCCCCTTTGCTGTCTGCATACAATTTTCGGACAGTTCCTTCGGCAGCATCTTTCGGATCGGTAGCGCCGATGAGTGTTCGGTAATCTGCAACGGCATTTTCTTTTTCCAGAGCGACCGGAACAACAGCGCCGGAGGTCATGAACTCAACCAGCGACGGATAAAATGGACGTTCTTTGTGGACAGCATAGAACGCGCCGGCCTGTTCATTGGTCAGGCGGATCTGTTTCACACCGAGTACTTTGAATCCTGCTTTTTGGATCTGTGCCAGCACAGCGCCCTGAAGTCCTTTACGGACGCAATCCGGTTTCATAATGCATAATGTTCTTTCGACAGCCATTGTTACTCCTTCGGTATGATACGTTGTAGGACATCTTCAATGTGTCCTATAATTGTATGGTTTTGAGATTTATTTTTTCTTCGATGATTTCTTTTTTCCAACGACTTTTTTCTTCGCGGCTTTTTTCGGTTTGCTCTTCTTCGCTTTGATGGTGTAGGTGGCCTTATATTTTTTCGCCAATGCTGTTTTCATCATCTCTCCCATGGAAGCGGGAGAATCGACGACGTGGATCCCTGCACTCTTCATTGCTTTCATTTTTTCGTCCGCAGTCCCCTTGCCGCCGGAGATGATTGCGCCGGCATGGCCCATGCGACGTCCTGCAGGTGCTGTGCGTCCGGCGATGAAGCCAACGACCGGCTTGGAAACATTCTTCTTAATGTAAGCAGCCGCTTCTTCTTCGGCACTGCCGCCGATCTCACCGATCATGATGATGCCGTCGGTCTTATCATCCTCGTTGAACAGTTTGATGGCATCGATAAATTGCGTTCCGATGATCGGGTCACCGCCGATACCGATGCAGGTGGACTGGCCGATTCCGCGTTCCGTTAATTGCCACACAGATTCGTAGGTCAATGTTCCGCTGCGAGAAACAACACCGACGCGTCCCGGTTTGTGAATGAACGCCGGCATGATACCGACCTTCGCTTCGCCGGGTGTGATGATACCGGGGCAGTTCGGTCCGATCAGGCGAACTCCTTTTTTGGTGATGTACTCATACGCTTTCACCATGTCTTTCACCGGAAGACCTTCTGTGATACAAACGATCAGATCCACACCGGCATCCGCTGCTTCCATAATCGCATCGCCGGCAAACGCTGCCGGAACGTAGATGATAGACGTGTTTGCGCCCTGTTCTTTTACGGCATCAGCAACGGTGTTGAACACCGGCACTTCACGGTTGAACTGATCCTTTTCATTTCCTTTATAGCGTGAACCGCCCTTACCGGGTGTAACGCCGGCAACAACGTTCGTTCCGTAGGCGAGCATCTGCGATGTATGGAATGTTCCTTCACCGCCGGTGATCCCCTGAACAACGAGTCTGGTTTTCTTATTGACGAGAATGCTCATAATGTTTTTTTTCGATTGAGTTGAGTAAAGTATTAATTAACAGTTTCTAAAAAATCTCCGACATTGAAGATGGTCGTTTCATCAAATTGCTTTCCGAGAATCTGAATGCCGATCGGAAGTCCGTTCGAATCCGCTCCCGCTGGAACACACAATCCCGGAATTCCTGCAAGGTTCGCCGACACAGTATAGATATCATTCAGATACATCTGCAGAGGATCGTCCATCTTCTCACCGAGTTTGAACGCCGTTGTCGGTGCGATCGGGGTAAGGATGCAGTCCACCTGTTGGAATGCATTGATAAAATCATTTTGGATCAGACGACGAACCTGCTGCGCTTTGCGGTAATACGCATCGTAATATCCAGATGAGAGCACATAGGTCCCGAGCATGATCCTTCGTTTCACTTCTCTGCCGAATCCTTCGCTGCGCGAACGCACAAACATACTTTGCAGATCCTTCACATTCGGGGAACGGAAACCGTATCTTGCTCCATCGTAACGAGCAAGATTCGACGATGCTTCAGCGGTTGCAAGGATATAGTATGTTGAAATAGTGTACTCAGAATTCGGGAGAGATACTTCCACAATTTCAGCACCGGCATGCAGAAGGAGATCGATCTTTTTCTGAAGGACCGATCGAATTTCGGGATTGAGCGCGTCAGAGAAATACTCTTTCGGTAGACCGATCTTCTTCCCTTTCATCTTGCCGTCGATCGCGTTGAGATAATCCGGAACGGCGACATCGGCACACGTTGAGTCCAGCTCATCTTTTCCGGCGATCACCTGAAGAATACGGGCTGCATCCTTCGTTGAATTTGTGAATGGACCGATCTGATCGAACGATGATGCAAAAGCAACAAGACCATAGCGCGATACACGTCCATACGTCGGTTTTAATCCCACAATTCCGCACAATCCTGCCGGCTGACGGATGGAACCGCCGGTATCTGTCCCCAAAGAAGCCGTGGACATTCCTGCTGCAACTGCTACGCACGATCCGCTGCTCGAACCGCCTGGAACTCTTGATTCATCCATCGGATGTTTCGTCGCACCATACGCGGAGTTCTCACCGGACGATCCCATCGCAAACTCATCCATATTCGTTTTGCCGATGAACACGACATCCGCATCACGAAGTTTTTGGATCACCGTCGCATCGTAGATCGCCTGATAATTCTCCAGCATCTTCGATCCGCAGGTGGTCACTTTCCCGTCCATACACAGAACATCCTTCACTGCGATCACCATTCCCGCAAGCGGGCCGGCTGTTCCCTGTTTGATCTTTTCATCGATCGCACGGGCACGGAGGGACGCTTCATCATTAAAGACGGACAGGAAAGCATTGAGCGATTTTCTCGAATCAATAACGGCGAGATGTTCGGATACGCGCGATTCAACGGATTCGTCACCGTTAAAAAGTTTTTCGCGGAAGGATGAGTAGGTTTCTCTGATGTTCACGGTTTACTTCGATGGTCACCGTCCGAGAAAGAGCGGTCAATCAAGAACCGCCTTTCCTCCGGAACGGAACAGTGGATTTATTTTTTTTCTTCGATACGCTTGCTCAATTCGGCTTCACGACGGGCAAGTTCAGCTTCTCGGCGGCTCAATTCATCCTCTTTGCTCTCTTCTTTCTGCAATTCGGTCTGTATGTCGCTCATCCCTTTTTTGAATTCGCTCACCCCTTTCCCGAGTCCTCGTGCGAGCTCAGGGATCTTCTTTGCTCCGAAGAAAATGAGGATAACGAGAACAATCAATACCATTTCCTGTGCGCCAAGTCCCAACATATGATAATCCTTTCTAAATGATCAACGTCAGATTATGCCTCTGACCGATCGGGTAATTTACGATGGTTGTATAAGAATGCTGTTCAATAATGATTCAAAAACTTTCTTTCCGTCCGAAGAGCCCAACTGCAGTTCGCACGCACGCTCCGGATGCGGCATCATTCCCATCACATTCCCGTTCTTGTTCATGATGCCGGCGATGTTATTGATGGAGCCGTTTGGATTCGATTCGTCCGTCACTTCTCCGAATTCATCGCAGTATCGGAAGAGCACTTGTCCGTTCTCTTCCAGCGAAGCAATGGTCTGTGCATCCGCGAAATAATTTCCTTCACCGTGCGCAATGGGAATGCGAAGAAGATCTCCCGCAGCGGATGAACCGGTGAATTTTGATTCTGCATGTTCCACGCGCACCGTCACATGTTTACTGGAGAACAGCAGTGAACGATTCCTCAGCAGCACGCCGGGGAGCAGACCCGACTCGCACAGGATCTGAAATCCATTGCAGATGCCGATGACAATCCCGCCGTTATGTGCAAATCGGATCACTTCATTCATGATCGGCGAGAAACGGGCGATCGCCCCGGTACGGAGATAATCACCGTACGAGAATCCTCCCGGAAGAATAATGACATCCGAGCCCTTCAAATCGGTCTCTTTGTGCCAGAGAAATTCTGCTTCCTGTCCCATCACATGCTTCGCGGCATGATAGGCATCGTGATCACAGTTCGATCCCGGAAAGACGACGACACCAAATTTCAGTGTTGGTGCATTCATACTTTCTTCACCGTAAATGTGAAATCTTCCATCACGGAATTTGCAAGCAGTTTTTTGCACGCCTCTTCCGTGATGCGCTTCGCTTCATCTTCTGTGGATGCATTGACGTTCATCTGGATGGACTTACCGATGCGGACATTTTCCACTTCATTCATCCCGAGTGTATGAATTCCAAGTTCCACAGCTTTCCCCTGCACATCAAGAATTGACGGACGAAGTGTGATGGTGATGGTCGATTGATACATAGTAATTATTCGTTGGATGAATTTAGATGTCGTAACTGGGTGCTTCTACCGGTTCGATCTCAGCCGATTCTTTTGCGGAAGGCTTCACGATCAATTGAAAGACATACCGTGTTAGTCCAAACAAAACGAATGCTGCAAACAAATAGAACATTGCTTTGCCTTTGGTGAATATGATCAGCAAAAAAGAAAAGAGAAAAAAAATGAACTTCACCGGATGTTTCTTCAGCTCTTTTACGGAGACCTTCGGCAGTGTATCGTATTTTACTTTGCTGACCATGATCAAAGAAAGAATAACGCAAAGAGGAGCAAGCATTGTTGCCGCCATTCCTTCAAGATGATTGCCGTCCACTGCAAATGTGAGGATATAGGAGATGACTGCAAACGCACTCGATGGTATCGGCAAACCGGTAAAATAGTTCTTATCGAATCCTACCAGTTGGACGTTGAACCGGGCCAATCTGATCCCGCCCAGGATCATCAATAATGAACTGATGATCAGTCCCCACTCGCCCATTTGATACAGATGGATCTTGTAGACAAGGAATGCGGGTGCAGCACCGAACGACACAATATCAGACAAGGAATCGATCTCAACACCGAACTGACTGCTGGATTTTGTCAGTCGAGCCATCATCCCGTCCAACGCATCGAACAGACCTGCCAGAACAATGAAATAGGACGCTTCAATGAACTTACCATCACTGGTCTGAACGATGGACAGAAGTCCGCAGAACATGTTCAGTACTGTAAACAGCGTCGGTACGACTGCTCGCGTGATCCTCACTTCGTCACCGCAACGATCGTTTCACCGGCAACCGTCGTTTGATTCATCACAACTTTGATCTCCGAGCCTTTCGGGACATAAATATCCACGCGTGAACCGAACTTGATCATACCGAACCGCTTGCCTGCTTCAACACTGTCCCCCACTTTCACATTGGCAACGATCCTTCTCGCAATAAATCCCGCGATCTGTTTGAAGAAGACCTTCCCTTTCGCATTCTCCATACCAATGTGGGTTTGTTCATTCTTCAACGACGCTTTATCCTCAAATGCAGCAAAATACTCTCCCTGGACATGTTCAAAGTATCCGACTGTCCCGGTGATAGGATTTCTGTTCACATGCACATTCATCGGGGACATGAAAATGCAGACCATTGTCGCTTCTCCCTTTATATAGTTCTCTTCGATCACATTTTCGATCTTGATCACTGTGCCGTCCGCAGGCGAAATGACGAGGTTTTCTCCTTGCGGGGTTA
>CAIVNT010000481.1 GCA_903907305.1 uncultured Ignavibacteriota bacterium | reverse complement strand
CAGCGTGTGCTGGTAAAAAAGGACTGGAAATCGGCGGTCCGAGTGCGATCTTCACTTGGAAAGGGAAGATTCCGCTCTATTCCGTGGTCGGTTCACTCGACGCGTGCAATTTCAGCGGCACAACAATGTGGGAAGGGACGATCTCGGAAGGAAACCATTTCACATTCCATCCGAAAAAGGAGCCGGGATTCCAGTTCATCAGCGAAGCGAGCGATCTGAGATCGATTACAGACGCAACGTACGATTTTTTGCTGTCATCGCATGTGTTGGAACATTGCGCGAATCCTCTCAAAACACTGCGCGAGTGGACCAGAGTGCTGAAAGAAGAAGGTATGCTGCTGCTGATCGTTCCGCACCGCGACGGAACATTCGATCACAACAGAGAACTTACGACATTTGAACATCTTCTTCAGGACGAATCAGTGAATATGGGAGAGGATGATACGACCCATATGGATGAGTTCATCACAAAGATCGATCTTGGAATGACATCATACGGAAACGACACAGCGACATTCGAAGAGCGGACGAGAAAGAACCAGGAGTTCCGCGGGATGCATCATCATACATTCGATGCAAGGCTGGTGATAAAAATGATCGATCACACAGGATTACAGATAACGAATGTGCAGACAATGCTACCGTTCCACATTGTTATTGCTGCACAAAAAATGAGATCAAAAAACAATGATCGGTGGCTGGGGACGGAATTCCGTTTGCCGCGCAGTCCATTCATCACAGACAGAAACTGAGGAGACAATGAAAGAAGTCATCAAAGGTAAAGCATTCGTTCTGGGGAACGACATCGATACGGACCAGATCATTCCCGCCGCTCATCTTGTGTATAAACTGGATGATCCGGATGAGAAGAAGAATTACGGAAAATTTGCATTTTCCGGAGTGCCGATCGAACAGTCCGGACTGCCGCAGGGAAATATTCCTTTTATCAAAGAAGGGACATGGCAGAGCGAATATACGATCGTGATCGGCGGAAAGAATTTCGGCTGCGGCTCATCACGTGAGCACGCCCCGTTCGCCTTGCAGGTCGCCGGCATTGAAGCAGTGATCGCGGAAGGATACGCGAGAATATTTTATCGTAATTCTATCGACGGAGCTTTTGTTGCACCGTTCGAGTCCTTTGAACATCTGGCGAAAGAAGTGCGCACCGGCGACGAGCTGGAACTGGATACGACAAAAGGTATTCTGAAAAATCTCACGCAGAAGAAAGAATATCTATTGAAACCTCTTGGAGATATTGAACACATCCTTCGAGGCGGAGGGATATTTGAGTATGCGCGTAAATCGGGAATGCTGCAAAAATCATAAAGAACATTATTCACCGCGGAGAACACAGAGGACGCGGAGAAAAACAATATAACAATGTTGAATAAAACCATAGCGATCATCGGTGCAGGGAATATGGGAACCGCACTCATTCGCGGGATCCTGAATGCGAACCTGACGAGCGCCAAAAAGATCTACGCCAGCGGGACTCGGATCGAGAAACTCGAGAAACTTTCCGCCGAGTACGGTATCAATATCACCACGAACAATAAAGATGCAGTGAAGCATGCGGACATCATCATTCTCTGCATTAAAGCATCGGTGATCCGTTCTGTGCTGGATGAGCTGCGCAGGACAATGCACAAGAATCAATTCGTCATTTCCATCGCTGCCGGTGTGACCACGGCATCCATGGAAAAGATCATCGGTAAGAATATTCCGGTTGTCCGCTGTATGCCGAATATCGCATCCACAGTCGGACTCGGATCGACCGCGATCTCGTTTGGGAAACATGTGCACGCGGCGCAGCACGACATTGCCGTCAAGATCTTCGAAGCGGTCGGCGACGTGGTAGTGGTCGGTGAACAGCATCTTGATGCAGTCACCGGACTAAGCGGCAGCGGTCCTGCATATATCTACATGGTTATCGAAGCACTCATCGACGGCGGAGTGAAGATGGGATTGCCGCGCGATATTTCTACAAAACTGGCAATACAGACGGTGCTCGGTTCCGCAAAGCTCGTAAAAGAATCAAACGTTCACCCCGCGATACTGCGCGACCAGGTGACAACACCCGGCGGCACGACGATCAATGCTATTCACGAACTCGAATCACACGGACTCCGCTCCATGCTGATCGATGCGGTGGCGACGGCGACGAGACGATCACGGGAACTGTCGGAGCTGATCAATAAATAACATCTATTTATTCATTTTATCATCGGTTCATTGATTCATTTCAATGGACAGATGAATCAATGGAACAATGTATCAATCATGAAGAAGGTTATCACAGTAATCCCCGGCGACGGTATCGGTCAGGAAGTTGTTGCAGGCGCATTGCGTGTGTTGGATGTGATCGCTAAAAAATTCAACCACACGTTTGAATATCAGAATGCTCTTGCGGGCGGAGCTGCTCTTGATACAACAGGGATCCCGCTTCCAGAAGAGACGTTGAAACTTGCAAAAGCGAGTGATGCTGTCCTGCTCGGTGCGGTGGGCGGACCGAAATGGGATTCTAATCCGCAGCAGTTGAAACCTGAACGTGCGCTGCTTGGTCTCCGGAAAGAACTTGGACTGTACGCAAATATTCGTCCCGCAAAGATCTATTCGGCACTTGTTGATGCATCGTCATTAAAAAAAGACATTGTGGAGGGTGTTGATATCATCGTTGTGCGCGAACTGACCGGCGGTCTGTATTTCGGCAAACCGAGCGGATTCGAGCACCGGAACGGTGAAGAGGTCGGTTTCAACACAATGATCTACTCCGAATCCGAAGTAGTGCGGATCGCTGAATCGGCATTCGAGATAGCGCGTAAACGGAGCAAGAAGCTCTGCTCTGTGGACAAAGCGAACGTGCTGGAGACATCCCAGCTCTGGCGAAAAATTGTGCTCCAGGT
Source organism: uncultured Ignavibacteriota bacterium (assembly GCA_903907305.1). Lineage (GTDB taxonomy): Bacteria > Bacteroidota > Ignavibacteria > UBA10030 > UBA8401 > UBA8401. The sequence goes on along the minus strand of CAIVNT010000481.1, from coordinate 613 downwards.
GGCGAAGAAATATCCTGATGTTGAACTTTCCCACATGTATGTGGACAATTGTGCAATGCAATTGATCCGAAATCCCAAACAATTCGATGTTATTGTCACCGAAAATCTCTTCGGAGACATTTTAAGCGATGAGGCAGCGATGCTGACGGGATCCATCGGTATGCTTGCTTCCGCCTCGCTTGGGGGCTCTGTGGCGATGTATGAACCGGTCCACGGAAGCGCACCCGATATTGCGGGACAGAACAAAGCGAATCCGATCGCTACCATCGCTTCGGTTGCAATGATGCTGAAGTATTCGTTCGATCTCGGAAAAGAATCCGATATGATCGAGAATGCCATTGAACAAGTGTTGAGTAAAAGGTTCCGGACGGGAGATATCTATACAGAAGGAATGACGCTGCTCGGGACGAAAGAGATGACGGAGAAGATAGTAAACCAATTAGAGAATGAAAAATAATTCTGAATTACAAAGCTGGGACAATTTAAAAAAGATCAAGCCAAACAATCATATTCTTGTTATTGATATTGAAACCACAGGTCTAATTGATAAATCTTGGTTAGGACAAGAATTTGATGAATATCCTAAAATAGTTTCCATCGGATGGGCAATGTT
>CAIVNT010000480.1 GCA_903907305.1 uncultured Ignavibacteriota bacterium | reverse complement strand
TCTTCCATTCAATCGCTGAACAATGGAAGCATACGCACCGGTCTCATCAGCGATCTCCTGGAAATCCGTGAACACCGCGTATTCGAATGCGCGCAGTTCAGCTCGAAGTCCTTTCTCGTGAAGATGTTTTCCGGTACAAAGATATTCAAGATTCGTCTTCCTGTCACGAAAGCGATAATAGATCGTGTCCGAATACTGAATACCCAAAGACTGAGCAAGCGGTATGGAACGGACGTTCCCTTCCGCTGAGACTGCTTTCGGAACTGACTGATGGATAGAGCCTTTGCATTCGGCGAATGTATTATGGAAAAAGATCACTGCCCGTTCATTCCCTGCTCTGTTGGAATAAACGATCACATCCTCGTTCACATTTCCTCGATCATCCAAAAAATCATAGAATTCGAAATTCTGTACCTGGCTGAAGAGGAAGCGTTTCTTCGTCAATGGGAATATCTCATGTTCATGTCTGCGGATGAGCCATTCGTCGGGAATCTCGTTGTAATAGGCACGCTGATATTCCATCCCGTATTTTTCTTTGAATCCTTCGATCTGTCCGTGTGCGAACATCGGAAGACCCGGCAGCGTTATCATCAATGTTGCTACACCGAAATACTTGTCGTCCTTGCCGTACTGATCCACCGCTGTTTCCTCGTCAGGATTACTCATGAAGTTCACGTACCGCTTCAGGATCTCCGGATTGAACTCGAGTGTATTCTTGATCATCGCACGGAACTTCTGATTCTCCTCTTTCATCAGCATATGCATGAACGCACTGTTGTAAACGCGATGCATGCCGAGCGTCCGCACAAAATATCCTTCCATCAGCCAGAATGCTTCCGCCAGAAGAAGGGTTTGAGGCATCTCCGCATTGAAACGGTCGACCACTTCCCTCCAGAATTCATTCGGGAACATCGTATCAAATTCCGTCCGTGAAAGACTGTGGTCCTGCCGTGACGGTACCCCGGACGTGCCCGGCATAGGATACCATAATCTTTGAAAATGTTTCTTCGCCAGTGTCATAGCAGCATCGAAGCGGATGACCGAAAATTTTCGCGCTACATGGAAGATATTTTGTATCACCGCTTCACGCACATCGGCTCGGAGAAGGTTCAGCTGCGCGGTATCGTTCCACGGCATGCTTGTTCCGTCGTTGCCGTGATACACATAACGGACCTCTCCATTGCGACGGTCGATCCTTTGAAACACGACAGCTGCATCATTCCTATTCCAGTATCCGTCCTCGATCCTCAGTTCAATGTTCGCGTCGTTGGAAAGGTTCTCCCCGGTGAATTTGTAATTGGGATACGGCGGATGTTCTGATTGGATAAAAAATTCAGGATGTTCCAGCACCCACTTTGAATACAGTCCCATATGATTCGGGACCATATCTCCCGCAAGCCGAATGCCCCGCTGCCAGCAACGGCTGTTCAGATTTTGGAATGCCGCTTCTCCGCCAAGATCATGGGCGATCTCATAATCATAGAGTGAATACGCGGACGAGACCGCGTCAAGATTTCCGGTGATCTGTTTGATCCGTTTAGAAGCAGAACTCCGCTCCCACACACCGATCAGCCAAAGACTCGTGAAACTCCACCGTGCAAGTTGATCCAACTCTTCATCCGGTATCTGATCCAGCCGTTTGATCTCGCGTTGATATTTCTTTGCCAATTGATCGAGCCATACGTAGGTGTTCTTCGCGATCAGGACGACATTCGGCATCCATTCCGTGTCCGGTGTGAATTGTTCAGGTTCAGCATAGACGTAATCTTCAGGTTTCATCTGACCGCGGCGGAGCATATCGCGGCGCTCTTCGGGGGTATAGGACTGAAATTCTTTTTTATAGTCCGGGACGAATGTCTCTACACTCGGTTTTCCGCCGGGCGGATTGAATGTATGCCATATGAATTTCTCTTCTTCTTTTGCAAACTCAACACTGCTGCTGATCCGTTCAATGAACTTTACCGAAAGGACAATTCCCCACTTCTCTTTGAAATACCCTAACTGCGCTTCGATATTTTCGGGATGTTCAAGGATCGGCTTTTTTAATGCATCAAGCAGCGAATGATTATCCGGACCGAATGGTTTTTCGCCGGCAAAGAATTGTTCCAGCGATTTGATTACCGCCATGTATTTCGTCCTGGAGATCAGCGTGGTATCGTCGAATAATTCTTTGATCCGGGCATTGGCGGGATTAAGATTGGAAAGATGCATCATCACCATTTCTTCCAATGCTATCTCTTTGTGCAGACGATTGGTGGTGACTGAATCGAAATACGCCTTTTCGGATTGAAGACCAATATAGACAGCCTTCGGAGGAAAATCTTTCAGGAACTGGAGTAATGTTTTTTCCACAGCTTCAGCACCGACGGACATTTCCACATGGTTCAATGCACGTCTGATCACTCCGGGATTTTCCTTCTCGTCGTAAATGCGGACAAGGAAATGACCGATCTCATCCAATAGACCCACTGCATTTAAAAATCCTGCACGGACCTCTTTCTCCCGAATGCCAGCAGTTCCACGCTCGGCATTGATGGCAAATGCAAGTTCCCGCACTGCTCTGAAATTTGGCAGTATCACATTACCGGAAGATTCGAGAAGTGATTCCGACACTCCATATCTCAAACGGGAAGATCTGTTGATGTGAAATTCAAAGCAAAATGATCGGCAGTTCAGCGCAAAATAAGCGGAGGAAGAGACGGAAATGATCGGCTGTAAATGCAGCATTGGTATCCCAAGAAGTTACAATCAGTATAAAGAAATTATTTTCTTTGTTCAATTTCTTTCCTATATTTAGTTAGTTCAATAAGGGGTCGCTAGCTCCCGCCAAACCGCCAAAAATAAAGGCGGTCAAGAAGATGAAGCATGGCGGGCAAGCAGTCACGAAGTGATCCCTTTGGGACTGGGAGGGCTTCCCGATGCGCAGTATCCGGAAGGTCAGTGGTTCGAAAATTGAAATAATAACAAAAACGTAAAATTCTCAGGGCCGTTAGCCCAGCTGGGAGAGCGTCCCGATGCTTTGCTTCGGGAAGGTCAGCGGTTCGGCATTAGAGATTTAAGATTTAGAGTTCCCAGGGCCGTTAGCTCAGCTGGGAGAGCGCTTGC